>JAQIDF010000157.1 GCA_027858145.1 Prolixibacteraceae bacterium
TGTCAGCCCCGTGTTTCACGCGGCAGGCAGGTAGCTCCCCCTGGTCGCTCCGGCCTGCCGGTTCAACATCGGGCCTGTCGTCGTAAGGCTTTCCAACTCCGTCCGGCCCGGGGGCGGTGCGATGTCGGGGTGAGCTTGATAAAGGGAGCGATTTTTTCCAAATTATAAATTAATGTTGACTATTAGTTTTTAGAGTGTTAACTTGTATTCTTAAATGACGCACGAAATACGACGACGCAGATTTTCTGCCGTGCATTGTTAAGCGCCATAATCAGGCGGGAGGTTCTATCTTCGTGAGAAAGACCTCAGAGTCTTAATCTATTGTTAAGGTTCGCAATGCATTATGCATTACGTGTTTAATGATAATGATGAAGCCTGACTTAGTGCCAGGCTTTTTTTATAAAACAAACATTGTTGTCCGGTAAATGACAAAAAATATAACAATGCTTTGAGAATCCTGTTTAAAACACTGATTACCTGATTGGTATTTACAAATCAGTTACCCCGGGCTTAAGCCCGGGGCTATTGAAAGCCCTATACAGCAGGGGCTTTAGCCCAATCTTATTTATTTTAAACGGACAACAATGATTTTTTATCACAAACTATTTCATACTTTATATTCTGATTATCTTTAAAATATCCATATATTCAATAACGTGAAAATTGTGTTCGGGTATAAAAGCCTTTACTTTGTTTTTTATATCGAAGCCCAATATTGGTAAAAATTTATCATAAAATTTTTCTGCACTATCTGAGAAACTCGTTTAATTTTATGGAATATGATCTACTCTTGTTTCGTTTGTTCCAATAATCAAATATATGGTCTCTTTGTTTTTTGGCTGTTTGCGTCCAAAATATTTTTAATCCATCCATTTTGAATCTTCTTCTTCCAAGTTGGACTCTGAAATTAGATTTCCGTCTTGAATATCGTTTTCACTCATCTTAAGCATCTCAATTTGTTGAGAGTCTAATGTTAGTTTATCATCCGTTTGAGTTGAATTGAAAATATTCTCAATAGCACTAAGCAATTGTTCGTTGTTTGTAACCATTATTTTGTCAATCAATCTATTTCTAACTATATCTATTGTTTTTAATGTCTTTGCTATCATCTGCAGTTGTTAAGTAATCCTTAATAACTGATTTTTGCTCTAACTCTCCGTCTTTCAGAATGTTTGATATGTGCATGCTTATGTTTGGAACAGAGGTGGCAAATAGTTCGGCAAGCTGGTTTTGATTCATCCAGATATTACCATCTTTCGCATAAAGTGCTACGCATGCCTTGCCATCGGCAGTTTTATAAATGATTATATTTTGCTTGTTGTTTTCCATTAAATTGGTTTTTGTCAAACAATAAAAATAGTCATTTTTTCTAGTTGTGCTTGAGATAAAACGGCTCTTTTCAATTTAAGATTATGTGTCAACCTGCTTGTATTATATTGAGGGTTGGCATATTATTCTGTCTGACCGTTTATTGTTTCCATTATTTCTTTAAAACTATTCAAACCTGATTCAAGGTTTTCGATTATCTCAGCGGCCAAAATATCAGGGTCGGGAAGATTATCTAAATCGGTTAGACTTTTGTCTTTGAGCCAGAATATATCCAAATTGGTTTTATCTCTTGCCAGTATTTCTTCGTATGTGAATTTTCGCCATCGACCATCGGGTCCCGAATTGCCATCGGGATTCTCGCTCCATGTTTCGTTGCGCTTGTGTCTATTATAGGGTTTATACAGCTCAACGAACTCAGCAAGATCTGCCGTGGTCATTTGCTTTTTCTTTAGTGTATGGTGTATGTTAGTTCGGTAATCGTAAATCCAAACCTCCTTGGTTTGGGCTTCTTTACTGGCTGCTTTGTTATCGAAGAACAAGACATTTGCTTTTACGCCGTGCGCATAGAACAAACCTGTTGGCAATCGCAAAATAGTGTGCAAGTCCGTAGTTTTCATTAATTGTTTACGAACTTCTTCGCCAGCACCGCCTTCGAATAATACATTATCGGGCAGTACAACGGCTGCTTCACCGGTAATCTTTAGCTGCGTTTTTATGTGTTGTAAAAAGTTAAGCTGTTTGTTGGATGTGGTTTCCCAAAAATCCTGACGGTTATAGCTTAAATCTTCTTTTTCGATTTCGCCTTCCTCGTTGGTAATGGTCATGCTGCTTTTCTTGCCAAAGGGCGGATTTGCCAACACATAATCAAATCTTTGTCCATTATCAGAAATAAGAGCATCATTTGGGGACAAGAAGCTTTCGCCAACTATTTCACCAATGTTGTGCAAGTACATATTCATTAAACACATTCTGCGGGTATTGGCTACAATTTCGTTACCATGAAAGGTGCTGTTTTTCAGGAATTCCTTTTCTTCACGGTCGAGTTGGTTGTTTGCCACAATCCAATCGTAAGCAGCTAAAAAGAACCCACCTGTGCCACATGCAGGATCGGCAATGGTTTTCATGGGTTTGGGTTGTACGCATGCTACCATTGTCTTAATTAAGGCACGAGGCGTAAAATATTGCCCTGCACCCGACTTGGTATCTTCGGCGTTTTTCTCCAACAGTCCTTCGTAAATTTTTCCTTTTATATCGGCACCCATCATCGACCATTGTTCCTTATCAATCATGTTAATGACCTTTAGAAGTTTTGCCGGATCTTGAATTTTGTTTTGACTTTTGGT
>JAQIDF010000162.1 GCA_027858145.1 Prolixibacteraceae bacterium
TAGGAAAAATAGATCGAATTTCGAACATACGTTCGGTAAATTCAGATATATATTCGTGCATTCGTGGCTTATCTCTATTTTTGTTTTTAAGCTACATTTTAAATGCGGTTGCCCTGTTCAATGCTGTACCAAATTTGTTTTTTCAGGATATCAATTTTGAAATGTTTTGCTTCACCGGCGCTGGTTTCAAGTACCAACAATTCAGGTGGAAAATCTTTTTGTGCCTCAATGTAGCTGTCGAGTTCGTACATCAGGCAGCATTTAAGTTTTCCGCAGCGTCCGGTAAGTTTTTCTGCATTGGGCGATAAGCCTTGCCTGACGGCTGCATGGGCGTTGATACTTGTAAAGTCGGTACGCCAACTGGAGCAGCATAGTTCACGTCCGCACGATCCAATGCCTCCAATCAAGGCCGCTTCCTGACGCGCACCTATCTGTTTCATTTCTACTTTAATGTTGAATTTTCAAGTCAACTTTTTCTGAATTTCTGAAATAATCTTTGTGTGTACTTTTAAACCGGACAAGTCTATTGTCTCATGTCTAAAATCTAACGATCTATTGTATTTGTGATTGTATTACTTAGTTATTCTATCAGGTTTTTTTGCAATGGTAACGATTTTTAACTAAAAAAGACAAACAAATCTTTTATTATCTTGTTTGAATGAGTGGAAAATAATTAGGGTTTTTCCGGAAAATCTGGATTGAAAATGGGTTAACCTTAAATCGACTTTACATGTATTTAGAAGAAATTAATGTTGTAACTACCAAACAGGAGAAAAAACAAATTTTAAATGACTATTACACGGCATTTTTAAGTCGGCGTTTATGTTTGCTGGGCAGGAGAGTGGTTCACAACGGTCGTGCCCATTTTGGTATTTTTGGCGACGGGAAAGAAGTTGCCCAGGTTGCCATGGCACGCACTTTTCGTAAAGGCGACTGGCGCTCGGGTTACTACCGCGACCAAACATTTATGCTTTCTCTTGGCTTGCTTCAGCCTGAAGAGTTTTTTGCCATGATATACGGCGATACCGATGTGGAGTTTAACCCATCGACCGGCGGACGTAACTTTAACAACCATTTTACCACGTCGAACATAAGCGCCGACGGGAAAATCGAAAATCTTGCAAAACAATAGAACTCAGCGAAAGATATTGCATCGACAGGCGGGCAAATGCCACGCTTGCTCGGATTGGCGCAAGCTTCGAAAATGGCGCGTCACGATTCGCAATTGAAAAAAGCCAACGCAACAAATGTTACCGGTAACGAAGTTGCATTTGGCACCATTGGCGATGCCAGTACATCCGAAGGTTTATTCTTCGAAACCATCAACGCGGCAGCTGTTATGCAGGTTCCGCTTGCGGTTACGGTTTACGACGATGGTTACGGCATTAGTGTGCCCATTGAGCTGCAAACAGCAAAATCGAGTATTTCAAAAGCGTTGAAAGGTTTTGAACAGGACGCAGAAGACAAAGGGATTCGTATTTATAAAAGTCGTGGTTGGGATTACCCCTCACTGGTAAAAATGTTTGAAAAAGGCATTTCAGAATGCCGTAAAAACCATGTACCGGTGGTATTTCATGTTAACGAACTGAACCAGCCAACCGGACACTCAACATCGGGCTCGCACGAACGATATAAAAGTGCTGAACGGCTTGAGTGGGAAAAAGAATACGATGGAATAGCAAGGTTCAGGCAGTGGCTTGTTGAATCGGAAATTGCCACCGAAAACGAAATTGCTGAAATTGAAATCGAAGCCGAGAAACGCGCAAAAGATGCCCGTGATAATGCCTGGAGAAATTATGCTTCGTCGTTTGAAAATGAAGCAAAAGAATTGCGGCATATAATTCAGCATATCGACCGCGAATTGAAGCCTGAAGCGTTATTTGTAACTGAACTTAACGAGGTAGAGCAGAAAGTGTTTCCAACACGCAGGGCTTTTTTAAGTTTTGCTAAACGCACCTGGTATTCTATACGGACTAAAGATGAAGTAAAAGTAATTTCTACTCAGATGAAAGAGTGGATTGACTTGTTTGAATCAAAAAGTTCGAAATTTTACAACAAACAATTATACCGCGAAGGAGCTGATTCAGCCCTGAAAATCAGTCCGGTAAAACCGGAATATGACAATAACCCGGAGGAGGTTAATGGTGCTGAAATTCTGAATGCCAATTTTGACAAGCTTTTTGAACAAAACCCGTTATTGGTGACTTTTGGTGAGGACACCGGCAAATTGGGCGGGGTAAATCAGGCAATGAAAGGCATGCAATCACGTTATGGCGAACAGCGGGTTTCTGACACCGGTATACGTGAGGCAACCATTATAGGTCAGGGGATTGGCCTTGCCATGCGGGGTTTGCGTCCTATTGCCGAAATTCAGTACCTCGATTACCTGATTTATGCTTTGTCACCCCTTAGTGACGACCTTGCGAGCTTGCAATACCGTACCATGGGCAAACAGGCAGCACCGTTAATTGTGCGTACACGCGGTCATCA
>JAQIDF010000208.1 GCA_027858145.1 Prolixibacteraceae bacterium
GGAACCTGGAAAGTGTGGGATAATAATGGAACACTTCGGGTTATTATGAGTTACAAAAAAGGAGAGAAAACCGGAACGTGGAAAATGTGGGATGAAGAGGGAGCTTTAACCGGAGAAACAAGCTATAATTGATCGATTATTTAAGGGAAAATTGAGAAACTGTTTCATCTCAATGGTTGGATGAAGCAGTTTTTTTATTTGCTGAATAAATTCAAGAATGTAATGATCCCCAGCCCCAGTAAAATACCTGCGAAAATATAGATAATGTATATGTTTACGTTCAATAAATTTTCGTGCTGAAGGATTATAACAATAGCTGCAATAATTAACACGATACCATAAATAAAATTTAAAATTGTATTGGTTCCTGGGGTTTTCATATTAATTGATGTTAGGTTTAAGAGGTATAAATATAGGTTCTTATAATATAGAATAATAAAAAAATGTGTGAATGTTTAATAATATTTAGTGAATGATAAGAAAATATGAGTAAATAAAAATTTAATCTATCATATACCATGTAGATAGAGTTAAAATTACTACGAGTTGATAATAAAATCAATAAAAAAGGGACTTCGGAATATATTTTCAGCTTTTAATCCCTTTTTTTAATCGTATCTGTTGAAGTTGTTGTTTTGATAATTTCTGTGTTGTTGATTGCCTTCGTGAGGGTTATTTGAGTTAAACGAGCTGCTTTGCTTGTGTCTTTGTCCTTCCTGGCGGCCAAAGCCATGGTTCGAATGCCTGCGGTTCTGAGGCCTGGACTCCGATTTTTTTACAACAATATCATGATCCATAAAATTGCTGTTGTCTAATTGTTCGATAGCTGAAAGCGCATCTTCTTCATTTTCCATTTCCACAAAGCCATAACATTTTGAACGACCTGTTACTTTGTCCATAATTACTTTGGTGGTGGCAACATTTCCAAATTGACTGAATAGTTCCGTTAGGTTGCCGGGAGTAGTATCGGAACTTAGTTTTGCAACAAAAATATTCATAAGATACAAATTAAAAGTTGTTTTTAGTAAAAGAGTTTGTTTATGAGCAATTCTTGGGTTCGAATAGCACCTTCATAATAAATTCTACTGCAAAGCTATGGAATAGAAAGGATAAGTAAAAGGAAAAGATGTAAAATAATCACAAAAAATGATTTCAAGTGTCTGTTGAACAGTGTTACAAGCCCGACGTGTTTGTTAGGTTGTTGATGAATTACTTATTTGTTGGTTCGGGGAATAAAAAAAAACTGTTGAACAAAAAAACGATTTGTTCAACAGTTTATCGCAAGTATAAAAGTATTTTTTTATTTTTTCGAAACGTGAATTGTCTGAGTTGGCGCCATGTTTTTGTTGCGCTTATCGTTCGACTCCATTACTTTTTGAGCAAGGTCTTTAAACGCTTTTCCGGTTACCGATTCTTGTTTAACAACTGCCGGTATGCCTTCGTCGCCACCTTCGCGAATGCTTTGCACAATAGGTATTTGTCCAAGGAATGGTATATCAAGTTTCTCGGCCATTTTTCTGCCGCCATCTTTACCAAAGATGTAGTATTTGTTGTCGGGCAATTCTTCAGGAGTAAACCATGCCATGTTTTCGATAAGTCCGAGTACCGGCACGTCAACCGATTTGCCCCTGAACATGTTGGTTCCTTTCACGGCATCGGCCAGGGCCACATCTTGTGGGGTGCTTACAATTACAGCACCAGTTACAGGCACGGTTTGCATTAATGAAAGGTGAATATCGCTGGTGCCTGGTGGCATGTCGATAAAAAGATAGTCGAGCGGCCCCCATACAGCATCGGTTATCATTTGTTTTAAGGCGTTTGAAGCCATCGGTCCACGCCAAACTACGGCGTCGTCGGGGTCAACAAAAAAGCCAATCGATAAGATTTTCACACCGTGTTTTTCAATGGGGATAATCATATCGCGGCCATCAATTTTCTCGGCAGTCGGACGGCTTTCTTTCTCGCCAAACATTATCGGTATTGAGGGGCCAAAAATGTCGGCATCGATGAGTCCGACGCTTGCACCGGTTTGGGCAACAGCCGTTGCCAGGTTGGCAGCCACTGTTGATTTACCTACACCGCCTTTGCCCGAAGCTACGGCTATGATGTTTTTCACGCCCGGCAAAATAGGGCGCTGCATGTCGTGCAACGAGCGGGTTGATATGTTACCGGTAATTTCAACATCGCGGCCTAAATGCTTCCAGATGGCCTGTACGCACAGTGATTTTACTACCGGAATATTCGGGTCGTTTGAGCGTTGAAAAACCAGGGTGAAACTTACTTTTTTCCCGTCGATGCGGATTTCCTGAACCATGTCTAGGGCGACAATGTTTTCATCCGATCCCGGCATTTTCACCTGCCTCAGGGCTTCGTTTATATCCTTGGGTTGTAGTGCCATAATTTTAACTGTTTGATTTTTAAGGCAACAAAAGTACAAAATCATTTTAAAATAAGATAAATATATCTGAAATGATTGGCAGGTTCTTAACGTTGCAGCATTGTTCTAAATTGTGCGGTAGTATTTTCTTTAGTTTTAGTTCAATACAGGAAGCCAAACAACCAAAGAGGGATGGTGTTTAAATGTCCTGATTCTATGTTGTCTTTCGCAATATAACTGTTTTGAATCCCTGCTATTTGCTTGTTTGTTTTTGATGTGCCCCCAACTTCAAAGGTGTACTTATTATTTACAAGAAAATCACCTTTGTCTGGAAGTGTTGTATTGTATTTGTTTTTTAATTGGTTAATAAAGAATGTTTCACGCACATTACCATTTTGGGGTTCATTATTTATTGATAATGCCCACATTAGTGATGGATTATTCAGATAAATTTTCTGTGGTTTTGTCAGGTATCCTGTAGGGGAAGCGTCTTGTTTTAGAGTGATTAAAAGTCCTGCACGCTCCAGCAAGGTAATCATTCGCAGTAGTATATCCCGTGCAACACCCGATTTTCGGCTTATTTCTGAAATGTTTGGTTTAAATGGTACGCTTTCAGCAATTAAAGCCAGTATTTTTTGCATAGAAATTACGCTATGATAGGTGAAATACTCTAACGATTGCAAGTCGGATTCAATAATGACATTTACTGTCGTTGATAGTTTGTTGTGAAACATTTTAGGGTTATCAAAATAAAACGGATATGCTCCATATTTAAGATATTCCTTAAAAAGGGGTAGCGGGTGAAAATCCTTGATGATTTTCCTCGCTATAGCCTTGTGGTTTGTCAAAAGACCGTCTATGCTGAAAGCACTATATTCTTTCCCTGTTTTAAATGTTAGAAACTCGCGAAACGACAGGTTGTGCAGATAATAAATTGCGGCCCTACGGCTTAAATCGGCAGATGCATTGTGCAACTGTAATGCTGAAGAACCTGAAAAAACTACATTTAAATCAGGATAGTCATCGTGAATACTTTTTATTTCCAATGCCCAGTTGGGGTATTTATGTACTTCATCGAGGAAAAGATGACTTCCACCGTTTTTATAAAATTGGTCGGCTAAATGATAAAGCGATTTACCCCACAACGTTAATCGGTCAAGTGGCACATAGAGTGCCTCGTCGTTAGTGAAACTTAATTTTATAAATTGAAGCATCAGGGTTGTTTTACCGGTGCCCCTTGCTCCAAGAATGCCGATTAAACGTTGTGTCCAGTCAATTTCAAGAAAAAGGTATCGTTTGATATCCGATGATACAGCATCAACTAATCGTTCCGATATTTCATATATTTTTTCCATATCGCGTTAATATACAACAAAAATACAAGAATGTTGTATAAAAACAACGAAAAAGATTGAAAAAAGTTGTAAAACAACAACATAAAATAATATAAAATGTTGTATAAAAACAACAATAATACTTTATTTCTAAAGTCTAACCGTTTCACATCTCACATCTCACATCTCATGTCTCACGTCTCATATCTCACATCTGTAAACCTACACCCATTCTTCTTTCAGCACCTCACCTTTTGTGCTTACTACAATGGCTTTTACCGGAACATTGCGCGATGTCATTTGGCGGGCTTCGTTTACAATACGGAGCAGGCCACCGCAGCAAGGCACCTCCATTATCATCACGGTAATGGTATTTACAGTAGCTTCCTCTATAAG
>JAQIDF010000229.1 GCA_027858145.1 Prolixibacteraceae bacterium
GGAAATATTCAATCACCGGATATTGCTGTTGGCGAAAGTGGTTTCCTTAACCTGAATCTCCCCTCCGACTGGAAAACTTATGATGTACTGTATGTTACTGCTACAGACCAGTACGGCCGACTTATTAATACATGGTCGTGGAATATTACCAAACCCAAAGATTTTGTTTCGCGATTGATAAAGACCAATCAGGATAAAGTAACCGCAACAGAACACGATAGTATTTTGGTTCTTTCTTCCGGAAAAACAGAAATTGCTTTCAATAAAAAAACCGGATTAATTACAGGCGTAGAAAACAATAAACAAGCTATTTCTTTCAGCAATGGAATTCAATTCGCAGGTTTCACCGCTGTTTTTAAACAGATGAAGCATTATGCACTGGATAATAAATATGTAGTTGAGCTTATTTATGATAGCCCCTGTCATGCCAAATTTACCATGTTACCTGGCGGATGGCTGCAACTCGATTACGATTATCAGCCGAATGGTTTATTAGATGTTGCAGGAATAACTTTCTCCTATCCCGAAACCCTTGTTAAAGGAGCTACACTTTTGGCTGATGGACCTTTTCATGTTTGGAAAAACCGGTTAAAAGGTGTACAGTTTGGCCTTTTCGATAAGCCTTATAACAATACAATTACCGGGCAAACATGGGATTACCCTGAATTTAAAGGCTACTATTCCAACTTCTATGCAGTTGAGCTGCAGACTAAAGAGTTGCCAATAGCTGTGGTTTCGGCAACAAGCGATTTGTTCCTTCATCTTTTTACTCCTGAACCAGCTAAATATTCCAAAGGAGTAAGAGGAACCGTGAACCCACCTTTTCCTTCCGGAAATATTTCCTTTTTGCATGGGATAAGTGGTATTGGCACCAAGTTTTCATCAGCTAAAGCAGAAGGCCCACAAGGACAGAAAAATAGTTATAACGGTGAGACTTTGAGCGGAACGCTTTATTTCAGATTTGGAGAATAATAAACAAAAAACAAACCCCCATGAAGAAATCCTTTATTCTTTTTCTGGCAATTCTAACTTCAAATGTTTGGCTGCGACTCCAACAACAGTCAATTTCATCAATATTGTAAAAACCAAATAAAATGACCAATCTCAAATTTATAATTTTCATTATCACATTGTTAACAATTAACTCCATTGCAGAAACACAGGCACAAAACTGGCCCAACTGGCGTGGCCCCAATGGAGACGGAACCAGTGCCGAAACCAACTTGCCGGTTAAGTGGGATTCAATAACCAATGTAATATGGAAAAGTCCAATATCAGGAATTGGCCATTCTTCGCCAATTGTGTGGGAAGATAAGCTTTTTACTATAACAGCGTTACCTGAAACACAGGAGAAAGTTCTGCTTTGTTATGATTGTAAAAATGGCGCCTTATTGTGGCAAACAACCGTACTTAAATCTGAATTCGAAAACAAACATGGCGACAACAGCTTTGCCTCTGGCACACCTGCCACCGACGGAAAACTGGTTTATGTGTCGTTTCTTGACGGGGATGATGTGGTAGTAGCGGCTTACGATTTTACAGGAAATCAGGTTTGGGTTCAACGTCCAGGCAAATTTTCCAGTCCTCACGGTTACAGTTGTTCACCAGCGCTATTCGAAGACAAAGTCATCATTAATGGTAATAGCAAAAGTGATGTTTCTTTTGTGGCTGCTTTGAGCCGAACCGATGGAGAGCTAATTTGGAAAATTTTGCACAAAAATCCGGCTCACAGTTTTAGTACGCCTATTTTCAGGGAAATGGCAGGTAAAATGCAGATGATTTTTTTGGGCAATAAGGAAGTTGCTTCCTATAATCCTGAAGATGGCTCAAAATATTGGTTTGTAAATGGCCCTTCTGAAGATTTCTGTGCCAGTCCGCTTTACAATGAAAAAACAGGATTAGTTTTAATTAGCAGCGCCTGGCCTCAACGCAATTTATTGGCAATTAAACCCGATGGAAATGGCGATGTAACTACTAGCCATGTGGTTTGGCAAACCAAAGAAGGCGCTTATTATGTGCCATCTCCGGTTTGCACCAACGATTATCTTTTTACCACAATGACCAATGGTAAAGTTCACTGCATTGAAATCGCCACCGGTAAAATTCTATGGGCTGAAGAATTGGGTAGACAATATTCTTCTTCTGTTTTGGTAAATGGCCTGGTTTATATGCCAAACGATCAGGGTGTAATAACGGTGATAAAGCCTGTCCAACCTTCGAAGCCATTGCAAAAAATTCTATTGGCGAAAGAATGAATGCATCACCAGCGATAAGCAACGAAAAAATTTATCTGCGCGGCAATAAACACCTCTTTTGTATTGGGAAAAAATGATTGGTATTTTATTGGCATTCATGCCAATTCTACCAGTCCTTTGGACTTTCCTTTTTATACCAAATGTAATTTGCCATCATTAATAAGGCCGGGAAATATCAAAACATAGATTTTACACATAACAATATTTTAAAAATGAAAACTAAATTAATTGGATTATTCCTTCTGTTGTTGTTGAGTTACACACAACTTAGTGCACAAAAGAATCAAACATATCAGGTAGCATCCTTCGACGGTGAACTTACTTTACTGGTAGAAGCAGGAGCTAAATTAACATGGTCGGTGCAACATAAAGGACAGGAAATTATTTCACCCTCTGCCATTTCCTTACAACTCGAAAATGGAGAGAACTTGGGCAATAATGCAAAAATTAAATCATCTAAAGAACTTAAAGTCGATACGAAATTCAACACCTCATTTTATAAGAAATCTCTTGTTACTGATCAGTACAATCAATTGACATTGAATTTCAAAAATGATTTTGGTGTTATCTTCAGGGTTTATAACGATGGAGTAGCCTATCGGTTTTTCACCAATAAAAAAGGTGAAATAATTATCCGAAACGAAGAAGCCAATTTCAACTTTACAGCCGATCATCAGGCATTCATTCCATACATGTTGGATTACCGGGGTGGTAAAATTTTTAACCACTCATTCGAAGCCGAATACGACGAAACCAAAATATCGGAATTCAAAAAAGATTCCCTGGCATTCTTGCCTGTTATGGTTGACCTGGGCAAAAATAAAAAAGCAGTGATTCTTGAGGCTGACCTTGAGAATTACCCCGGAATGTACCTCAACATCAATGAAACCCAAAAAGGATTCAAGGGTGTTTATGCCCCCTACCCGCTCGAAACGGTTTTTGGCGGATATGAAAACATGAATGTCATTCCAACAAAAAGAGCAGCTTACATCGCCAAATTAAATGGGGAAAGCACCTTTCCATGGCGTGCAGTAGTAATAAGTGAAGAAGACAAAGAGCTGTTGAATAACGATATGGTTCAGAAATTAGCTTCTCCATCAAGAATTGAAGATGAATCGTGGATTGAGCCCGGACAAGTGGCCTGGGACTGGTGGAATGACTGGAACATCTCTCATGTCGATTTCAAATCGGGAATGAACAACCAAACTTATGAGTACTACATCGATTTTGCAGCTGCCAATCAAATCAAGTACATCATCATCGATTGGGGATGGTCGGCACGAATGGATTTAACCGATTTAAATGCCGAATTGGATCTTCAGCAGGTAGTTGATTATGGAAAGAAAAAAAATGTAGGTGTCATTATCTGGGCCACATGGTATGCAGCTAATTTGCAAATGGACGAAGTCTTTCCCTTGTATGCTAAAATGGGTGTAAAGGGATTCAAAATCGATTTTATCGACAGGGATGATCAAATTGCTGTTTCATCGCTTTACGATATTGCTGAAAAAGCAGCCGAGAACCATTTAATAGTTGATTACCATGGCGTATTTAAACCTACCGGACTGCACCGTACTTATCCAAACATTGTGAATTACGAAGGTGTTAAGGGATTGGAAAACATGAAATGGGGTGAATACGATGCCATGCGTTACGATGCTACCATACCTTACATTCGAATGCTTGCCGGCCCCATGGATTACACGCCGGGAGCCATGCGAAATGCAACTAAAATAAATTACAAACCTTCCAACTCACGCCCCATGAGTCAGGGAACACGTTGTCACCAACTGGCACTTTATGTGGTGTTCGATGCTCCATTGCAAATGCTGGCCGACGATCCGACAAGCTATAGCAAAGAACAGGAAAGCACTGATTTCATTGCTAAAGTTCCAACAGTTTATGACGAAACTGTTGCTTTAGATGGAAAAGTTGGAGAATATGTAGCCATAGCACGTAAAAAAGAAGAAACCTGGTTTGTTGGAGCTATCAGCAATTGGGATGCCAGGGATTTAACCATCGATTGTTCATTCCTTGATGATGGAAAATACAAAGCCATTGTATTCAAAGATGGAATGAATGCCGATAAAGATGCCACAGATTATAAAAAAGAAGAGATCGAAATCACTTCCGCCGACAAGCTAAAAATACAATTGGCTCCAGGTGGTGGATGGGCTGCTCGAATTGAAAAAATTAAATAAACATTCAATAAATATTACATTTATATTAATCTATCAAAAACAATATCGTGAGTAAAATTTTTCTTTTAATAATAGCATTAGCAATTGGAACTCAATTCGTTTTTTCGAAAGGATTGAATCGCTTTGAGACTTCAAACACTTCAGACCAACTTATAATTACTGAAAGTCAGTTATCAATTGATACCTTATGTACTCCTGATGCATCTCCCGAGGCAGTTGCCTTATTTCGGTACATTCAGGATATGTATGGTAAAAAAATGCTTTCAGGACAAATGTGGGCTCCATGGGGTATTGATGAATTGAAATACCTGCAAGATTTAACAGGCAAACAACCTGCTATGCGTGGTATGGATTACATTCACGAAGGAGACAATAATGCCGAAACACAAAGAGCCATTGATTGGTGGAAAGCAGGTGGAATCCCAACAATTATGTGGCATTGGGGAGCACCAGGTATTGGTGAAGGTTATGAAAACAGCAAAAAGAGAATTGATATCAACCAATGTTTTATTGAAGGTACACCCGAGTACATATCCATGTGGTCGGAGCTTAAAATAAAAGCCGACCACCTGGAAAAACTTCGCGATGCAAATGTACCTGTTCTTTGGCGTCCTTTCCATGAATTAAACGGAGGCTGGTTTTGGTGGGGCATGCAGGGATCCGATTTGTTTGAAAAGTTGTGGATTACCATGTACGATTATTTCGTAAAAGAAAGAGAATTAAACAACTTGATTTGGGTTTTATGTTATACTGGTAGTCCCGACGGAGCTTGGAATCCGGGTAGTGAATATTTTGACATTGCTGGACCCGACACCTATGGCGTTGGCGACGATCCTCAATTGCGGATGTTCAACCAGGTAAAAAATATTTTAAAAAACGATGCCACTCCAATTGCATATCACGAATGTGGTACTCCTCCAAATCCTGACGAGTGCTTAACTACCGGAGCCATGTGGTCGTGGTGGATGGTATGGCACACCAACCATCTAACCGATAGCGACCCCGAATACATTAAATATGTATACAATCATGATCTGGTTATTACCCGCGATGAAGTACCTGATATTAAGGAATTTTACAGCTGGACTAACGAATGTACGCCAAGCGAGATTATTACAAAAATTCAATTAAGCGATAGTACTTTGTTAGAAACAAACTCAGTTATGATTGGTAGCAGTGATTCGATACTACTTATTACCGAAACAACTGAAAATGGCACCTGGCAGTGGTCAGGTCTTGGGACATCGGGGAATGGAATCACTCAAAAAATAGGCGCCGATAAAATAGGTACAGTTACCGCAACTTTCACCAACCATTGCGGTGCAATTACAACAGCTACTTTCAACATTAAGGGTGAACAAATTTGCGAACCAACTACGATTGTTCCTTACTTACAAGTTGATGGAGGCAGTTGGACTGAAACCGGAACAACAACAATAACCAATGGCTCTTCCATTAAATTTGGCCCTCACCCTACCGAAGGAGGTACTTGGAAATGGAGTGGTACTGGTGTAACCAACAATACACGTGAAATCACAATCACCCCTGATGCTTCGTGCAAAATTACTGCAACGTATACCAACGATTGTGGAACCAAATCGACCTACGATTTTATGGTTACGGTGAAAAACAGAACAAATATTTCAACGCTAAACACCAACGACGAACTAGTTGCAGTTTACCCCGATCCGTTTAATGAATTTATAAGCATTGCTTTTAACAACAATTTAGACAATAACAAATCGGAAGTAAAAATTTACACCCTCGAAGGTAAAATTGTTCATCACCAAAATATTTCATCAAAACATTCGAACATAAACACTTCAGCACTAAAAGCTGGGATGTATGTAATTAGCATAAAAAACAACGACATCGAAATTCATAAAAAATTAATGAAAACAACTCATTTTTAACAATATTCAAAGCTGATTTCACAAGTAATTTACGTTAATTAAAAACAATTCAAATGACAATAAAAATTTCAAGAATTGCTCGGAATATAAGTTTAGTACTAGTTGCTGCAATTTGCCTAATTGCCTGTAAAACAAAACCAACAACAACCGAAGTTGTTAAACAGGAGATAAATTACTTAGCGCAATTAAATCATCTAAATATTGGAGAAGCAACAAAACCAGCAAAAATCACCCTAAATGAAAATGAATTAATAATTATAGCTGGGGGTTCCGATATTTGGGGAACTAACGATGAATTTCATTTTAGTTATAAGAAAGTAACCGGTGATTTTGATTTCAGTGTTCAAATAAAATCATTGAGTGCAGCAAATGCCTATACAAAAGCCGGCATTATGGCTCGTACCGATTTAGAAGATAATAGTCAACATGTCTATTTCCAGGTATTCCCCGACAATAGCCCCCGTAATAAAAACAACGGTGGAAGTGAATTCCAATACCGTGCTGAAAAAGGTGGTGAAATGAAAGCGATTTATCCCGATATGGAGACAGCAGGAAATCAGTTCGATGTGAACTTTCCCAATACCTGGATTCGCTTAAAACGAAGCGGTAACGTATTTGAATCGTTTATTGGCACCAGTGATAAAGATTGGAAATTATACTCAACATTTACTTTGGAAATGCCAAGTGAATTGTTCCTTGGATTAGCTGTAACTGCTCATAATTCAGAAAATCAAACTACAGCCGAATTTGCTTCTATAAATCTGAAAAATTAATTATCCATGAAAAATATTTTATTTATCGTAATCATATTTATTGCATTATCAACAAAGTCATATTCTCAAAAAATTGCTGATAAAAATGCGACCAAAGAAACCGTTCAACTTTATAAAAAAATGTTATCCCTTGTTGATAAAGGGATTCCGACGTCTTCTTGTTTAATTGAACGAATATCCTGATTCGTAATTTTAATTCGTATAATTCCTTCAAATGTTCCCACCCACAAATAATCGTAGGAATCGAAAAACAAACAATTTACAGTACCATATATTGGCGTATTTGTAAGATTTATATTTGTGAGGTCTGTAAATTTTATGATCCGGTCGCTCCAAGCAAAAACAAACAGGTAGTAAGTTAATAGGTCTGGCCCAAAAGAATATAGCAAGCTATCTGTCAAAGCAGAAGCTGTTACCGACAACAGGGGAAACAAAATAGAACTGACAAAGGCAATCGTATAGGGCAAAGAGGATAATTTATTACATATTAAAACAAATACGGCCAATCCACCACCAGAAGGATAAATACATAGAGCCCCATATTTGGCTCGGGATATTGGCATATCAAATTGTAAATTATATCAGGAAAGGGCTGAAAGAAAACAACATTGATTATAGTTGGACTACTATCGTTGAAAAAATGAAATCGATGCAATCATCAATAACGAGTGTAAACAACAAGGAGCATGAAAAACTTTATATTAAACTATGTACCAGACCTACAACAGACCAACAATATATTTTTGATAGTCTCAATTTTAAACACCGTCCGTTTGTAAGAAAAACAAAAGTAGTCCCCCAATTGTAAAAAACAAAATCTCAATGTGCTGTATAAGAATACTATACGGTTTTGTATTTTCAAGTTGGGTTAACAGGTTATGTGTTGGGGGCTCAATCGTTAACCATGGCTGCAACATTTATTCCCGTTCTATTTGTAGGGTCATTTATTGGTAAGAGAATCAATAACGGCCTTTCTATGACTTTCTTCCAAAAGGCCAGCATGCTTTTGATCCTTATATCGAGCATCTTACTACTTGTTAAAGGGTGAGGAAAAGAAAGAAACCGAAGGCATTTGGAAGCGATTGAAACCAATTGTCTTCACTCTTTTATGTTTTAGAGGCTTCCTATTGTTCCCGTTGCCTATATCTTCAACAGTTTATCAACAGAATACCTTCCGCTACCTGCAAAAAGCAAAGCAAAATATACCAAAAGAAAATGTATTGCCGGCTCTTTTACGGCCAGCGGGTCAGATGCGTGTGCCACAAATACGGCAACCAGCATAGTGAAAATTAGTGGTATAACTGCAAGTCGGGTGCCCAGTCCGAAAATCAGTAGTAATGAACCACCAACTTCGGCAGTGGCTGCAAGAGCCATTGATGCTGTTGCACTAAGGCCGAAAAGTGGTAAAAATTGTACGGGTTCGCCCGAAAAGAGCATGCCAAATTTAGGAATGCCGTGTGTGAGTTCCACCTGTCCGCCGCAAGGCTATGGCAGACGGATCCGACAATTAAAAAAACAAATTATTTACGGATGAAAATGAAAAGAATAATCACATTCGCAGTATTGATATTTTTGATGGCCTTTTCACTGAAAGGACAAACTCAGCAATTGTCTTCTTACCGGGAAAAGATTTCAATTGATTCAGACTGGCTTTTTGCCTTTGGCCATCCGTTCGATGCATCCAAAGACTTCAACAACGGCACAAGCTATTTCTCGTACTATACGAAAGCTGGATATGGCGATGGGGCAGCTTCAAAATATTTTGACGACCGCGCCTGGAGAAAACTCGACTTGCCCCACGATTGGTGTATTGAACTTCCGTTCGATGCCATGGGCGGCCATAGTCATGGTTATAAAGCCATTGGCCGTAATTTTCCTGAAAACAGCGTTGGCTGGTACCGCAAAAAATTGTTCATCCCCGAATCCGATCAGGGCAAACGCATCACTTTGGAATTCGATGGTGTGCACCGCAATTCAATCGTTTGGGTAAATGGGTTCTATCTTGGAAATGAACACAGTGGGTACATTAATTTCAGTTATGATATTACCAATTACCTCAATTATGGAGAAGAAAATGTGATTGCCGTTCGGGTAGATGCCACCATGGAAGAAGGCTGGTATTACGAAGGCGCCGGTATCTACAGGCATGTTTGGCTTACAAAAACTTCACCTCTGCATGTCAAGAAAGATGGGACTTTCGTTACAACCGAACTGAAAGATAATTCCGCGCTACTTACATCCCGCACGACAGTTGTAAACGAATCGGATAAAAGCGCTGTCTTCGATATTGAAGAAACCATTTTCGATGCCGAAGGGAAAGCCATAGCTTCAGGCTCCATTCAGCAACTGACACTCCGTGCAGGCGACCAAAAAGAGTATTTCAGCAAGTATACTGTTGTCAATCCAAAATTATGGTCAATCGAAACGCCCTACCTGCATAAACTCAAAACGATAATTCGTTCAGAAGGCAAAGTTGTTGATAATTATGAAACTACGTTGGGGATACGCATTGTAAGGTTCGATGCTAACGAAGGATTTTTCCTCAACGGTAAAAATGTGAAAATTGTGGGGGCTTGTATGCACCAGGATCATGCCGGAGTTGGAACAGCCATTCCCGATGCCCTGCAGGATTACCGTGTAAAACGGTTAAAAGAGATGGGCGCTAACGGTATAAGAACCTCGCACAACCCTCCTACCCCCGAGTTGTTGGATGCCTGCGACCGGCAAGGTATGCTTGTTCTCGATGAGAATCGTTTAATGGGTACCAATGAGGAACATTTCAGTTCACTTGAACGCCTTATAAAACGCGACCGAAATCATCCCAGCGTGGTTATATGGTCGATGGGCAACGAGGAATGGGGTATTGAGACAAGCATTAAAGGTGCACGGATTACTGCTGAAATGCAAGCTTATGCCCAACGGTTCGACTCTTCACGTGCTTTTACTGTTGCCGCAAGTGGAGGTTGGGACAATGGCAGCGGAATAACTCCTCAGATAATTGGCTACAACTACATCGGCCATGGAGATATTGACAAACACCACGCTCAATTTCCGTGGCAAGCCGGTATTGGAACTGAAGAGACCAGTACACATCAAACCCGGGGTATTTACATCACTGATCACGATAAAGCCCAGATAGGATTAACTGATGAATCACCAAGATATTATGAGGCAGAAAAGGGTTGGAAGTTTTATGCTGAACGCCCTTTCCTTTCCGGGCTGTTTTATTGGACCGGTTTCGACTACCGGGGTGAATATAACCCTTATAACTGGCCTGCTGTGATCAATCAATCGGGTAGTTTCGACCTGTGCGGTTTTCAAAAGGATATATTTTACTACTTCAAATCGTGGTGGGGAAATGAACCCGTTTTACATATTTTTCCACACTGGAACTGGAAAGGACAGGAAGGAAAAGAGATCAATGTAACCGTTTTCAGCAACTGTGACCAGGTTGAATTATTCCTCAACAAAAAAAGCCTCGGTAAACAAACCATGCAAATTAACGGGCATCTCCAATGGAAAGTAAATTACCAACCGGGGATTTTGATGGCCAAAGGTTACAAAAATGGAAAAATAATTTTAGAAGATAAAGTGCAAACCACTGGTGATGCAGCATCCCTTCAATTCACTGCCGACCGCGATTCTATAAATTCAGACGGGAAAGATCTATCTGTTGTTACAGTTCAGGTTAACGACAAAGATGGCTTAATGGTGCCGAATTCCGATAACCAAATCAGTTTTACAATCACTGATCCCGGCAAAATAATCGGGATTGGTAATGGAGATCCAACCAGCCACGAGGCGGATAAATTTTATAAAAGTGTCAAAGCTTCAAAAATTGAAAACCTGAAAGAGCTGTCTGTTAACAATCTTGAAAACCGTTCTGAGCATACTCCCGGTTGGGACGATTCGGACTGGGAACGTGCATTTTTAAGCAGCAGAGACGACGATTGGCGCGTTTATAAAGACACTTTGCTTGTAGTCCGCGGGACTTTTGAGCTGCCTGAAATCACAAATGAAACTCAAATAACCCTTTTTACAAAAAGCATAGTTGAAAACCAATCGATCTATGTGAATGGCCATTTAATGGCTTCAAATGTAAAACGCAATGCACCTGGGCAATCGTACCTTATTGACCATTCAATTATTAAGCCTGGTGTTAACGTGTATGCAGTTACAGGAAAAAGGTTTAAAAAGACACAACAATGGGACGAACCGAATACAGATACTGGATTGGTACAGGTGGTTGATCCCGCCGGACAATGGAACCGGAAAGCATTTAACGGCTTGGCTCAGATAATTGTACAATCATCGAACCAGGCAGGTGAAGTAGTTTTATCAGCAACCTCACCAGGATTAAAACCTGCATCCATTAAAATTCAAACTCATTGAATATAAACTAAAATAACAAATCTATAACATGATAATTAGGAGGAAATCTTTACTTTTATAACAGTTAAAGGAAAATTAGTTTAATAGGAAAAGGTGGAATTATGAGAAACAGTAAGATTTAAATTAGTTCAACTTGCTTGTCGTAAAAACAAATCAGAAAATCAAAATGAATGTGAGATTGATTTAAACAACGTCCCATCAGGGATATATTTTAAAATTAAGCACAAGTAGTAATGCTCTGAATAAAAGAATTGTTGTGAACAAATAAAACCAGGTTGTTATTAATGAGCTTTCATTTTTAGGCGAATACAAAAATTGAAAAAAAGTTATGAACTCAAAAAAAAATCTTTCCAAATTTTTACCTTCGATATTAATTTATCTGGTAATAAGCCTATTTGTAAACACAATTTACGGCCAAACTAATAACAACGGTAACGCTGAGATTGGCAAACAAATAAATGTTGATTCAGGGAATTCAATGTCTAACCTGCGAGAGGTCATTCCTTTTGATGATAGCTGGCTTTTCTGGCTGGGCGATGACCCTGCTGCTAAAGAACCCAACTTCGACGACACCCGCTGGCGCTCTTTGAGTGTTCCTCACGACTGGAGTATCGAACAGCCTGCAAATCCACCCCCAGGTGGCGAAAGAAATGGTGGCTACTTTTCACACGGTATAGGCTGGTATCGAAAAAGTTTCACATTTCAAGACTCCACTAAAAAGGTAGTTGTAGAGTTTGATGGGGTATACATGAACAGCGATGTATGGATCAACGGCCAGTTTCTTGGACGCCGGCCTTATGGGTTTATCGGCTTTCGATATGACCTTACCGAATACCTAAATAAGGACGGATCGCCCAATGTACTAGCTGTTCGGGTTGATGATTCAGCAGAACCTTCTGTCCGTTGGTATGCCGGTTCAGGTATTTACCGGCATGTACGTTTAATCACTACCGGCTATACTCATTTTCACCTCGATGGAGGCATTTTCATCACAACACCGGAAATCTCGTCAGAAAAAGCAATAGTTAAAGCCGATTATATTATAGATCCTAATTTCTTTACCGATCAGGAACGACAAGCTTGGGCGAAAGATCCCTGGAAAGTAAAGCCTGACACTATGGATATTACATTGCTTAGTTCTGTATTGGCTGCAGATGGTTCTGTGATTGTATCTACCGAATCGAAGCTTTCGCTCCAAAGTATGCGCCCGGGTCAACGTGCTACACAACTGCTTACTGTAAATAATCCTAATCTTTGGTCAGACAATAGGCCCAATCTATACCAATTGCGCAGCACACTGATGCTCGAAGGTCGCACCCTCGACGAGACTGTCACAACGTTTGGCATCCGCAGTCTTAAATATGATCCCGACAAAGGTCTGTTCGTTAACGGCAAGTCCACCAAGCTCAAGGGTGTCTGCCTGCACCAGGATGCCGGTTCCTTTGGTAATGCTGTGCCAATTGCAATTTGGGCATATCGTCTTGGACTGCTAAAAGAGATGGGTTGCAATGCTATCCGTCCAAGCCATCACCCTTTCGCTCCTGAGTTTTACGATCTGTGCGACCAACTTGGTTTTTACGTTTTTGATGAAGCTTTTGATGAGTGGACACGCGACTGGACACTCAACTTCACTGAAAATAACCGAGGAAAAGCAAAATTTGGCTATCATCTTTATTTTAACCAGTGGTATGAGACCGATTTACGCGCCATGTTGCGCCGCGACCGAAATCATCCAAGTGTAATTCTCTACAGCATTGGCAACGAGATTCCCGATCAATTCAATGACGATGGCTGGAAGCTTGCAAAAAAACTGATGGACATCTGTCATGAAGAAGATCCCACACGCCTAGCTACCTCAGCCTGCGACCAGTCTTATGTATCTTCGAGAAATGGGTTTATGGACCAGCTTGATATAGCCGG
Organism: Prolixibacteraceae bacterium; assembly: GCA_027858145.1. Classification (GTDB taxonomy): domain Bacteria; phylum Bacteroidota; class Bacteroidia; order Bacteroidales; family Prolixibacteraceae; genus Roseimarinus. The sequence continues at coordinate 13,455 of JAQIDF010000229.1, forward strand.
ATATAATTATATTGACCGCCTATACGGTGACAGTACCTATGTACCCGAACGCAGACGCTTCCCCAATCGTCTCATTCTGGGAACTGAAACTGGCAGACAAATCCATTACTGGCTCGGCGTTCGTGATAATGACTATGTCATCGGCGACTTTATATGGACGGGTATTGACTATTTGGGAGAAACCCGCAGATTCCCCAGTCGTGGTAGTAGTTCCGGTTTAATTGACATTGCCGGAGGGAAAAAGTTTGGATTTTATCAACGTGCTGCCTATTGGCGTGAAGATCCTGTTTTACAGTTATTCGTAGTTACAGGTGAAAAAACAGATAACGCCTGGCAATCGCAGTCGGCAGAGCTTAAATGGAACTGGCCGACAAAAAAAACCGTGACAGTTAGGGTTACCACCAATTGCGACGAAGTCGAATTGTTTCTCAATAAACGTTCTCTTGGACGAAAAGCTGTATCTCATAACCTTTACACGAACGACTGGGAAGAAGTAAGCTATAAACCGGGAGAGCTGAAAGCGGTTGGTTATCTAAAAGGTCGTCAGGTAGTCACTTCAAAACTGCTCACCACAGGCCCGGCAACGAAACTTCAACTCACACCGCTGTCCATACCCATTGTTAGTGATATCCAATTATTCGAAATCACCGTGGTTGACAAAGTCGGGTTGAATGTGATTGATGTACCAGCTGCTGTCACAGTAAAAGTTGAAGGTTCAGGCCGCTTTGTTGGTCTTGACTCCGGTGATCTGGTCTATGACGGCATTTTCAAAACCAACACACGCAACACTTATCAGGGGCGACTTTTGGTTGCAGTGCAGCGAACCAGTCCGGATGGAGAAATTCGCATTACTGCTTCTTCCACAGGATTGTCATCAGCAATTTCATTGGTAAAGTGACCGGGAAAAATATGAACACGGCTCTGACCGAAAGTGGAGTTGTTCACATCCGTTGAATCTCTAATCCCTGAAAACCATGTTTTAAGTGATAGATAAAATTATTTAACATATAAAAATGAAAAAATGGAAAAAAGAACCAATTTCACAAAAAAAAGCAAAGTTGTTATAGCCTTTGTATTTGTTAGCATTTTTCTGTTTAGTACTTCAATCACATTTGCCCAAAACTCTGATTTTTCGGGCATATGGACCTATAATGAAAGCAAAAGTAAAATGCCAGAAATGGGATTTCGCATGGCAGCATCTAAAATTACAGTTTCACAAGACAACCTCGCACTGAAAACAGAAAGGGTTTCCAGAGGCAGGGATGGTGAAGAACGGATTACAAAAGAATCAATTACTTTAGATGGTAAAGAGTGTGAAAATGTTGTTTTTCAGGACATAAAAAGAAAATCTACAGCAACATGGTCAACCGATGAAAAATCATTAAACATCCAATCATCAATGACTTTCGATAGAAACGGGGAAAAGAGGGAGATTAAATCAGCTGAAACCTGGCACCTCAGCGATGATAAAAGCGTCCTTACTATTGAAGCGGTTTCTGATTCGCGAAATGGAGAAATGAAAGCTACTTTGGTTTATGAAAAAGCAAAATAAAATGCAAAAACAAATCAGGAATATCAACATCTAATTATTGTTGACATCCCTAATAAAATCTATAAAAGTCTGGAATTATGAAAATCATCTCTATTTACTTCATTTTATTATTATTTACCTCATTAGCCTTTGCTCAACAACAAACTCCTCAGCCTGTTAGTTTACAAAATATTGTCGGAAATTTATATGAAGTTCTCGATGGCAGAGGCGCACGGGGTGGCGTTTTTATTGGCCAAAACGGAATTCTGGTAATCGATTCAAAACAGGATGAAAATTCTGTACAACAAACCATTGATGAAATAAACAAACTATCGGACAAACCCATTAAATATCTGGTAAATACCCATAGCGATGGCGACCATGTTACAGGTAATCAATTCTTTCCATCTACTACAACTATTGTTTCGCATGAAAACTGTCGTAAAGAATTATTCCTCTCAAAAAGAGACGGAAGCCCATCCGATTGGAATAATTCAGGGTTATTGTCATTCGTTCCTTCTTTAACATTTCACGATAAAATGGAAATTTATCTTGGCTCAAAAAAGGTTGAGTTATGGTATTTTGGAATTGGCCATACAACCGGCGATGCCGTTGTATATTTTCCTGATGAAAAGGTTGCATTTATTGGCGATCAGGTTTTTGTAGGAAGGGCACAACTTATTCATTCCTACAAAGGCGGCAACTCTTTTGAGCATGTTAAAACCCTCACCAGGATGTTAGAAACCCTCGAAGCTGAGAAATTCTATTCCGGACACAGCGATGTACTAACTCGTGAAGCAGTTCAAAATCATATCAATGAAATGAAAACTCTTCAGGAAAAAGTTAAAACCCTTATTGAAAAGAACAAAACGCTCGATGAGGTCAAAAATGAATTTGAAAAAGACCAGGAAAGATTGATTGAAGTAATTTTCAACGAATTAATTGATCAAAAAAATTAAAATCATAAACACATGAAAAACAATATATTAATGATAAAAATGGCAACCATAGCTTGCTTATTTGCAATATTGGCAATTGGAACAGCCTGTAGTGAAACCAACAATGGATCAATCCCAAAGATTATTGAAAAAGATGGGCACCATGCACTTCTGGTCGACGGAAAACCCTTCTTTATTTTAGGAGGACAGGCACACAATTCAAGTGCATGGCCTGGAATGTTACCGCAGGTTTGGCTGGCCATCGAAGCCATGAACGCCAATACCCTCGAAGTCCCCATCTACTGGGAGCAAATCGAAGCTAAACAAGGAAGTTTTGATTTTTCGCTGGTCGACACGCTGCTCACACAAGCTCGTGAACATGATGTTAAACTCGTGCTTCTTTGGTTCGCCACCTGGAAAAACGGAAGTAATCATTACATGCCCGAATGGATGAAGCTTGATGCTGAGAAATATCCAAACATCACAGGAATAAACGGTCAGCCGGTCGATTCTCCCTCACCTCACACCAAAGCTGCAATGGAAGCCGACGCAAAAGCATTTGCCGAGGTAATGAAATATTTAAAAAAGGCCGATCCACAGCATACGGTGATCATGGTTCAGGTTCAAAACGAACCCGGCGCCTGGGGCAGTGTACGCGATTATTCCGCAAAAGCACAAAAACTATTTGAAGGACAGGTGCCAGAAAAGTTGCTTAATCCTGAAATTCTAAAAGCATTAAACAAGTCTGCTGATGCAAAAGGAACTTGGACTGAAGTTTTCGGAACCGATGCCGATGAGTATTTTCATGCCTGGTCGGTTGCCAGTTACATCGAACATGTTGCAGCTGCTGGCAAAGCGGAGAATTCTTTACCATTATCGGTTAATGCAGCATTGCGCGATCCACTCAGTAATCCAAGTGCTAACACCTATGAAAGTGGTGGCCCAACCGATAATGTAATTCCCATTTGGAAAGCAGCAGCTCCTTCAATTGACGTATTAGCTGCCGATATCTACTTATCGGGTAGCGAACGTGTACTCAAAGTGCTTGAATTGTATGACCGACCCGACAACCCGCTTTTTATTCCTGAGATTCGTTCGGATACTGAAAACTCAAGATATTTATACCCGGTTATTAGCCATGGTGGAATTGGATTTTCACCCTTTGGTGTCGACGACAATGGTCTTGGTCAGGGAAAAGCAGAAACCGAAACCAGACTATCTGCTATTGGACAGGAATACGCTTTAATCAAACCAATGATGAGAGAAATGGCTCAATGGGCTTTTGATGATAAAATAAAGTCGGTTGTAGAACATGAAGATCATGCAGAGCAAACGATTGATCTTGGAGCATGGATGGCAAAAATTACGTTTGGTGCCGGGAGAGGCTCGGAACAAGTCGAACGCCCGTTAGGAAAAGCGATGATTGTTCAGTTGGGTGAAAATGAGTTTTTACTTATGGGTACCTACTGTCGTTTTACTTTCGAACCTTTGGGAACAAACAGTGCTAAGGCCTGGCAATATTTGAAAGTAGAAGAGGGACAGTTTGAAAATGGAATTTTCAAACGCTTACGTATTCGCAATGGAGATGAAACAGATTGGGGAGGCCCATATTTAGGTGCTAAACCTGCTGTTTTGCATACCACGCTAACAACACGCTAAACAAAATTAAGCCTGACTAAATAAAATGAGACTTTTATGAAGCTAAAAAAAATATTAATTAAGATTTTTATAATTATCATGGCAACAGCTTACAAATATTAATGGTTTAATATCTAACATATTATCAGATGAAAACAACTTTTTTCTTCACTATTCTCATTTTTGCTTTTATTTCAGTAAGTGCACAAAAAACTGAAGTTCAGTATTTATCCGGACTGGATAAGGACCATACTGTTCAATGGGATTTCTTTTGTACACATGGTATGAATAGCGAAAAATGGAGCAAGATTGCTGTTCCTTCCAACTGGGAGTTGCAGGGCTTCGGCACTTATATCTATGGAAACACGGATATGGATGCCAACGAAAAAGGGCTTTATAAATATGAGTTTACCGTTTCAAAAAAATGGAATAAGAAAAGGGTTTACATTGTTTTCGAGGGTTCGATGACTGATACTGAGGTAAAAATTAATGGAAAGTCAGCAGGCGCGATCCACCAGGGAGCATTCTACCGCTTTAAATACGATATATCAGACCTGCTAAATTTCGGTGCATCAAACCTTCTGGAAGTGACCGTAAGCAAGGAATCATCAAACGAAAGTATCAACAGGGCTGAACGAAAAGCTGACTACTGGGTATTTGGTGGTATATTCCGTCCGGTTTACCTTGAAGCTGTGCCAATGCAATTTATTGATCGCGTTGCCATCAATGCCAAAGCGGATGGTTCATTTTATATGGACGTTTATACTGAAGGTATTGGCAGCGCTAAAACAGTAAAGGCTCAGTTGCAAACAATCAATGGTAAGCCTTTTGGATCGGCTCTTGTTTCAAACATTGATGGCACTACAAATAAAACCATCCTGAAAGGGTCGTTCAAAAATCCCGCTTTGTGGAACCCCGAATTTCCTAACAGGTATCAGGTAGCAGTGACTCTTAATGATGGGAAAAAAACACTTCATCAAATCATCCAAAAGTTTGGTTTCCGCACGGTAGAACTAAAAGAAGGTGATGGAATTTATGTGAACGATCAAAAAATAATTTTCAGGGGAGTTTGTCGCCACACTTTCTGGCCTTCATCAGGCCGTACAAGCAGCAAGCAATTGGCCATTGACGATGTTAACCTAATGAAGGACATGAATATGAACGCGGTCAGGATGAGCCATTATCCGCCCGATCAATACTTTCTGGATGTTTGCGATTCAATGGGTATGTTTGTGCTCGATGAGCTGGCCGGATGGCAGGCTTTTTATGATACACCAACTGCTCAACGGTTGGTGAAACAGGTGGTTGAGCGCGATGTAAATCATCCTTCAGTTGTACTTTGGGACAATGGGAACGAAGGCGGTTTTAACAAAGAAGTTACCAATGATTATGCCCTTTACGACCCGCAGAAAAGAACGGTTATTGAACCTTGGTCAATTGTAAATGGAACAAATACAAAACACTA
>JAQIDF010000255.1 GCA_027858145.1 Prolixibacteraceae bacterium
CGTTCCAAACCAAACAACAAAGACTAATTTCAACTTATATTCTATATCAACGATCAACCGGTAATCATTGCCTTTTATATTGAATACTACTCGTTTTGAACTTATGATGCTGGCATTACTATATTTCGCTTTCAGTTCATTTGCATTGTTCCATCCCAATGGATGATGCAATCATTCAATAACTAACGTATCACTTCAACCTCAATTATTGCGCTAGTGCGGATTTGCAATCCGCGCTTCTTGACTTAGGATTTGTAATCCTATTACTTTAAACAAACTCTACCTCAACTAATCCTCTCTCTCCTGCATAATCCCGGGCTGAACTGTACAAATAATCAACCGGACTGGCCACTATTTCTGCTCGTACTGGGTTATCATGAATGTAGTTCATCTTTTCTTCCAAAAATGCGGTAGAATGAATTTCTTTGGCATCGTTGCCATCCTGCCACACTTTATAATTTTTAATCTTCTTGTTGTGTTTGCCGGCATACCAAAACAAGTTAAGCAACCATTCCAGACGGCTCTCTGGAACTTCCTTTATATTCCTGATAATGGACTTACTGGTAAACTTCTTAAAATCGCGTAGGATATCAGATAAGCTATCTTCAATAAATACTAAGGCCTTTTCCTTTAATGCAATAATTTAATGAGTCGACAATAATGTGACGATATACCGGGCGAGTAAAAATATCTATCCATTCTACGATTGTTAGTGTGCAGTAGTATGCATAGCCGGGCGATATTTTATTTTTAATTCCCATGCTCTAAAAATAAGGAAAATATTTAATAATGGGATCACACCCCGATGAACATCGCGGGCTAGCCTGTTAGGCGCGGATGACATATCCGCACCAGTTTTCTTGTAGTGGACCCTCAGGGTCAAAAGATTCTCCAAACCCAACGCACAATCGATTTATGGAAGATACCTGAAGAAGTGGTCAATGATCCCAGTGGGCATAAACAAGTAGCCCACATCATGCACATGACAGTAGACCCTCAAAAATTTATTTCTGAAATACAATATCAGATGGAACACATTGATGAAGAACGGCTTGATGAAGTTGAACTGGTTGACGGAACAATTTTAGAACGTTATTCATCACCCGTTTTTGGGGCAGACGGGACGCATTACGGTCGGATTTACACCTTTCACGACATTACAAATCGAAAAAATTATGAAAAACAGCTCATCCAGCTAAATTCAGACAAAGATCGTTTTATATCCATTTTATCCCATGACCTCAGAAGCCCGTTTAACAACCTGCTTGGACTTACGGAGTTTTTATATGAAAATGTTTCAAAACTTTCATTGAAAGAAATAGAAAATATAGCATCTACAATTTACAACACCTCAGATAAAACATTCACATTACTTGAAGATACGCTTCTTTGGGCAAGTGTTCAATCTAAAAAGATAACTTACACCCCATTATTTACCAATATCGCCACATTTATTAAAGAGGTCATAGAGATTCTTGAGCCTATTGCCCAGAATAAAAATATCACGCTGGAAAATCATGTAAAAGATGAGCTGCAAGCAAATATTGACATCTATATGTTTAAAGCAATTTTGAGAAACCTTATATCCAATGCAATAAAATTTACAAACAATAACGGGAAAATCATTATTTCAGCCTTACATACTGATTCAAAAACTGTTATTAAAGTTACAGACAATGGAATTGGAATGAAACAAGAGGTTATTGATAAGCTTTTTAACTTTTCACCTGTCAACTCATCGTCAGGCACGTCAAATGAAACAGGAACAGGACTTGGCTTGATGCTCTGCAAAGACTTTATTGACAAACACTGTGGCAAAATATGGGTTGACAGTATATTAGGAGAAGGAACTACTGTTAGTTTTTCAATACCCGATCCATCTTAAATTGCCCCATCATTAAAAAGCAAGACACCCTGTGCCACTTTCACCTAAAAAAACGAGGTGTTAAAATCAACTTTAACACCTCGCTATATCGATGTTGCCAAATGCAACAACTATTTTCTTATCACATATTTCAATGATTCACGTTTTAATGTATCACGATACGCCTTGCTTCT
>JAQIDF010000257.1 GCA_027858145.1 Prolixibacteraceae bacterium
GGTAAACAAAAAGGTGTACAAATGTACAAGTGTAATGAGTGTAATAAATGGTATAGTGAAACAACTGGTACACCATTATACGATATTAAACTAAAAAACAAATGGAAATCTTACTTAAGTTGTATGGAGCAAGGAATGCCAATAAAAAAAATAGCTAAAGAACTAAATATTAGCATTCAAACAAGTTTTGATTGGCGACATAAAATATTAAGTTCTTTATCTCAATTTACACCAATAGAACTTTCACAAGAGGTAGAGTGTGATGAACTGGAACTTTCATTGAGCGAGAAAGGGAATAAAAATTTAGATAGAGCCCCTAGAAAAAGAGCATCTGATTTTAAACGCAATATAGGCAAGGACAAAGTCACAACTGTTCAGGTCGTAACAGCGGTATCTCGTAATGGAGATAAAATATTAAAAGCAGTTGAAACCAAAAGACTTTCTAAACAAGATATAGAAAAAGCACTTGATGGTAAATTAGCAGATAATACTACTCTAATTACCGATAAACATCACTCTTATAAAGCATTTATAAAAGATAACCCAACTATCAAACACAAAACTTTATTGGCTAAAGATCATGTTGATAAGAAAGATAGATCAATACATCTTCAAAAAGTTAACAATATTCATTCTCAATTAAGAGATTTCTTAAGACCGTTTAACGGAGTTAGTTCTAAATATTTGCAAAATTATTTAAATTGGTATGCTTATATTGACAAAATACAATATAGCAAAACAACATTAAAACAATGGTTTATTGCAATGTTGTTAACCAACCAAGCATACAATTTATATGAGTTATTTAAACATAATGCTGTTATAATTAGAACTTAGCCGTTTTATTTAACACAATACCTCGCCTAGCTCCTGTTGATGCAACTTGTCCTATTGCTATTATTTTTATTTTCCCATATTGATCCTGTTTCCCAATTATTGTTACAACCTTAGATGATCCAATATCTATTGCTGTATAATATTTCTCTTTATTAATCATAGTTTTTTTAAGTTCTTTTTTATTCATGATCTATACTTTTATGTATTTCTAATACAAAGAAAAGCATAGCCTAAGCCAAGAAGTGGCAGAGAGGAAATCGTTTTTATAAAAAAACCGCAAATGGTGCTTACGGTTTTATGGAAATGTGTTTGTCAGTGACTTTTTACGTGTTATTTCTATATAGTAATTTTATATTTCTTTATAAAACTTTTTATTTCATTACCTATACTTTGAATTAATTCATTACTTGCTCCATTTGTAAGTTGTCTTGTATGAATAACTGAAGTTTCGCACCCAATAAAATAAAGTATTATGAGATAAAAAAACAATAAAAAAGTAGCATAATAATCTTGCATATTTGCTTGATATTAAGTATCTTAAAGGTGTCAAAACCAAAAAATACAATTATGCTACAAAACAAAGATATTGCTAAAATTCAAGAAATAAAAACACTTTTCACAAATAGTTGGATACAACCAGAGTTCTTTTCTAAACAAATAGAGTTGTTTAATTTTACTAAAGCATCCAAGATATTTAAAGCAGTAAAGAAAAGCGGAGTCCCTGTATGGGATGTTATTAAGGTGCTATTGATACTACCCTTTAGTAATGTTAAAAATATAAATTCACTATCTGGCAATAATATGTCGCCAGATGCTATGGGGGAGAAAGATGTATATTATCGTTTGCTTGGTAATCAAAAGGTGAATTGGAGAAGCATATTACTTCTATTTGTGAAACAATATTTAAAGTTAGATAATAAGTTTAGTGAGCCTATAGGTAATACTAAGTGCTTAATATTTGATGACACGGAAATAGCCAAAACAGGCAAAGCAATTGAAGGTGTCTCAAAAATACATAGTCATGTAACAAGAACATTCATCTTTGGGTTTAAGTTACTTGTAGCAGGTTACTGGAATGGAAGTGTTTTTATTCCTATTGATTTTAGTTTTCATCGTGAGAATAAAAATAATAAAAAGAGGAAATATGGTTTAACAAAAAAAGAATATCGGAAACAAAAAAAGACCAAAAGAGAAAAAGGAAGCCCTGTATTAAGACGCTTTAAAGAGCTTAATTCTAAAAAGAATAACATAATAGTTGAAATGTTCAAAAGAATTAATCAGCGACAAATACCCGTAAATTACATCCTGATAGATAGTTGGTTTACAACCATTACACTACTTAAAAAACTAATGGTTGTTAATTGTAAGATAAACATAATAGGTATGTACAAATACAATAGTAAAGTATTAATAGGTCAAGATGAAAAGTCCATCAAGCAACTTAGAAAATCAAAAAAAGGTATTAAGCGTTCACGCAAAACAGGCTTTTACCACATGAGTTTTATAGGAGAAATAGATGGGTTAAAGGTTAAGGTTTTTTTGACTAGAAAAGGGAAAAATGGAGCTTGGCACACTTTAATATCAACAGATACAAGTCTATCGTTTAATCACATGATTGAGGTTTATAATATCAGGTGGTCAATAGAAGTATTTTTTAAGGAAGCAAAACAGTTATTAGGATTAGGCAGAAACCAATCTACTAACTTTGACGTTCAGATTGCTCATGTAACAATTACTATGATACAATACTTGTTGATTAGTCTTAAATATAGAGTCGAAGCTTATGAAACAATTAATGGGCTTTTTAAGAACCTAAAGCAAGATTATATTGAACATAAATTAAACGAAAGATTAATGTCGGTAATTATTGATATTTTAGTTGTTTTGGATTTATTGGGAATTGAATTTGATGCAGAGGTAACTATTAGCAGATTAATTAGTTACAGTGAGGAATTTAATTTTATTGGAAATCAGAACAAGTCCCTAAACCATTGTAAAATGGTAGCTTAATACAAAGTGCGAAACTTCAGTTAGTATAAACAGTAAATGGGCTTTACTCTTCTTAGGTGTTTTTGAGGGCTGACTAAACCATGTTTTTTAAGAATATTATGCACCGTCAAAGATGTTGGGATAAGTTCATCGGGATAATCGTTATACAACAACTTCCTAATCTTTTTCGCTCCCCAAAGCTTATGCTTTTCTTTCAACTCAAGAATGCTATTTACCACTTTTTCATCGGTAGAATTAGGGTGTAATCCTCTAGGTTTTCTTGACAGTTCTCGTAAACC
>JAQIDF010000366.1 GCA_027858145.1 Prolixibacteraceae bacterium
ACTAAACAACACCTTATGATCGATTGTTTGAAAAGAAATAAACAGCGTATATGAAAAAAATAGTACTTCTTTGGGTCTCAATGACTATTGCCGGCTTTGTGTCTCCCGGTTATTCTCAAATAACAGGTAAAACAAATATACCGTGCTTTACCTATCACCGATTTGCTGACGACAGATATCCATCCACTAATATTACACTTCCTGATTTTGAAAATCACTTGAAATATTTAAAACAAAACAATTTCAATGTCATAACGCTTGGAGAAGCAGTAAGTATAGTGCAGAAAGACAAGCAAGTTGACCACAAAACGGTAGCACTGTCAGTAGATGATGGATATAAAACCTTTTATGAAAATGCTATCCCCCTGCTGAAAAAATATGGATTTACGGCCACCTTGTTCATTAACACCGATATGGTAGGAAATAAAGATTTTATGACATGGAAAGAGATACGTGAAGTTGAAAACGCAGGCATTGAAATTGGCAACCACTCCCACGAGCACGCTTATTTTGTGAACCATACTATCAAAAAATTCGAAGAAGACCTGAAAATGTCTCAGAAAATATTTGAGGAGAAGTTGGGCTATGTTCCTGATTTATATTCGTATCCGTATGGAGAATACACACAGGAAATGATAGATTTACTGCACCAGTATGGTTTAAAAGCTGCTGCCGCACAAAATTCCGGTGTTATCTCTGAATACAGCGACCTGATGGCCCTTCCCCGCTTTCCTGTAGCAGGCAGCTTTTCAAACTTCCGGCAATTTAAAGCCAAAACCAATATGAAGGCTTTGCCGGTAAATCCGGTTTCAGGTTCAGCACACCTTGTTTCCGGTGAAAATCCACCATTACTAAAGTTGCACCTGCTAAACCCCGGGCTTATTAATACCAATGCCTTACAATGTTTTATTGCCGGTTCAGAAAATTGCAGCGTTCAATATGACAATACAAGCAACATGATAACCATGCAATCAGAAAATAAACTTAACGAAAGAAGGACGCTCTATACCATAACTGCGCCATCGGCTACAAATTCAGGTGTATGGTACTGGTATAGTTATTTGTGGATTAAGAAAAGTACAAAACAAAAATAATAGGTTATGCGGTTCAATATATTTATTGAAAAGTGTTTAATCATTGGCATGATGAGCGTGTTCCTGTTACTTGCCGGATGTGGAAATATAAAAACAAAGCGCATGGTAGTGTCGGCCACTGCCTATACTTCAGATGCTTCCCAAACCCACAAAGACCATCCTACAACAAATGACAAGGAAGCAGCAATGCAATGGGGAAAAAGAAAAGTTACAATTACATGGCAGGTTGAAGCGCAATGACAGCTAAAAACACATCGGGTTAACGTCGATTATTTTTCTTCTTCAAAAATAAGACTGTGATTATTGTCGCAGCACCGATACCCCATTTGTAAGGTGATGTGCTGAATGTCGAACCGGTTTTTCAATACTTTCTCAACTTCTTCACGAACTGATGTTGCACGTTCCAAATCCATGTTTTCGGTCATTTCAACATGGCCTTCAAAGTGGATGCTCGTGTCGTCGAGCTTCCATATATGCACATGGTGCAGGTTTTTAACCTTATCAATTTTTTCAATCTCATTTTTTATTTCGCCAAGGTCAATATTGTCAGGTGTTGCCTGCATCAATATCTCAACGGTTTCTTTAAGCACGCCCCATGTGTGCCAGACAATGTAGCCGCCTACAAAAACAGTAATCAGCGGGTCAATCCAGTAAATGCCCCAAATCCAAATGGCCACACCGCCAAGTATCACGGCAACCGACGAAAGTGTGTCGCCCATCAGATGTAGATAAGCAGCGCGGACATTGAGGTTGTGTGCTTTGTCTTTGTTCAGAATAACCACCGAAATAAGATTGGCCAGCAAACCGAAAATCGCCACCCAAAACATCAGTTTTCCCTTAATGGGTTCAGGGTTCATAAGCCGCTCGTAGGCCTCGTAAAACAGAAAAATACAAATTGAGATGAGCACCACAGCATTAAAAAGTGCCGCCAGTATCTCAACCCGTTTGTAGCCAAAAGTTTTGCTGCTGTTGGGCGCTTTACGGCTTATTTTACCGGCAATAAAAGCGATAAACAGCGCCGACGAATCGCCCAGGTTATGCAGCGCGTCCGATAAAAGCGATAAGCTGTTTGAAATCAGACCACCCACAATCTGCACAATGGTAATCGACAGATTTAAAACCGTAACCCAAAGCAGTTTTTTACCGCGCAGCTCGTCAGAATTTAGCTGATGCGAATGATGTTGTTTCTGTTCTGAACCCATAACAATACATTTTGACCTGTAAAGAAACAACTAAGAACGCAAAAATCCTATCCTTATTTATTGGGATTTTATGACCCGTAATGGTTTTACAATAGCGAAGGCATTACAAATTAAGTTGATAAAGCTTATTTGGCGGGCTTTTCGGCCTTCGTTTCCAAGCTTACTTGTCAGCCCCGTGTTTCACGCGGCAGGCAGGTAGCTCCCCCTGGTCGCTCCGGCCTGCCGGTTCAACATCGGGCCTGTCGTCGTAAGGCTTTCCAACTCCGTCCGGCCCGGGGGCGGTG
>JAQIDF010000292.1 GCA_027858145.1 Prolixibacteraceae bacterium
GACATCAGATAGTAGTAATCGTTGATTTTGTACATGTGCGGCCCTTCGGGCGATGAACCGCCCTGACCTGATGCAATCAATTGTAGCGGTGTAATAAATTCCTTCTTAACCGGATCGAAAGTCCCGACCATAAAGCTACCCTCATTATCGGGGCTAACCCAGTACATGCTGTCGTTGGCAAACATAATTGAGGGGTCAACGTTCCAATTTCCCACCCAAACAGGATCGGACCATGGGCCTGCGGGATTGGTTGCTGTAACATAAAATGCACCTTGCGAACCTTTTCCACCATAATTAGTACAACTAACATAGAAAGTGCCATCGTTATAGCGAATTGCCGGGGCATAATTCCCGCCTGACGAATAAGCACCACCTAACGGACAATTGGTTTTGCTGTCCAACGCATGGCCAATCTGTTTCCAGTTTACCAAGTCCTTGCTGTGATAAACAGGTACTCCCGGAAAATATTCAAAGGTGGAAGTTACCAGGTAATAATCATCGCCCACCCTACAAATGCTTGGGTCAGGGTTCATACCGGTAATAACAGGGTTTTGGTAGGTTCGTTGACCGAAGGTGTTGCCTGCGATTGCTATAAATAAGAGAACCAATAAAGTGACGTGTCTAATTTTCATGTATTTATTCATCTGTGTTTTATTTTTAAAGTTTGCTTCGCTACGCTCGCAATCTGTTGTAATCATATCTTCTCTTCCTGAAAATTTGTATTTTTCTACCTTTTCACTACAAAACTTTTTGTAGAGTTGTGATGGTTGTTTTGCGCTGAAAGGAAATAATACCCTCTGCGAAGGGACGATATATCGATTCTGATGGCAGAACGTCCATCATGATACGTGTCTTCTACCTTAATCGTTCTTCCTTGCTGGTCGAACACCCTTATGTGTGTTGGTCCGGCATGCGTTGCCCCCATACTTATATACAATTCGTTGTTTGCCGGATTAGGAAAAACCTTCATTTCGCCAGCCTTGTTATGAATGTCATTTTTACCAAGCGTTGCAGTCTGCAACAAAACTGCTGTGGTTGAGAGTGCAGGTACGGTAATGGTAAATGAATTTGATTCGACTGAAACCTCATTTTCTTTCAGTGCGTTATTGGTGTGCGACTTAAACGTTTCGGCAGCTGGTAGCGACGACAATTGTAAGGTTTTGTATGTTCTATCGGAGGCAGCGAAATTATCGATATTTACTGTTACATTTTGCTCTGAAACCATGTCTCGGTTCACAATAATCACGGTCATAGAATCGCTGGCTTCATTCACAGTGGTATACGCCGAAACTTTATTTTCGAGCGATGAAGTACTTGAAACGCTAAAGCCCTTAGCATAACGGCTAAAAAGGTGCAACGATTCCCACATGCCTGTAAACCAAGTCCACGGTGTAAAAAACTCTACCCCATTGTTGGCAAACAATCCAAGGTGGGTGGCATAAATCACCGATGCAAGGTTAGGCTCGTCAGGCCCGGGGCTCCATTCGCTAAGGGCAAGTGTTATTCCATGACCTTCGCCGAAGTGCTGATCTAACCAATCTTCGATTCGTGTAAAAATGAATTCTTTGTTTTGCGAATTGTCCCATCCCCCATTGATGGTTTTAATGCCATTCGCCCCGGGATACACATAATTTTTATCGTAAAAGATACGATGGTTTTGAAGGGCATCGTTATCAGTTGGCGCCCAGGGGTAATGGTGAATGTCGAGAACATCCAACACCCTGATACCCGATTCTTTTTCCTCATCGGCACAGCGCTTAATAAAATATTCGAACCAGCTATAATATTTTCCATTTATCATAATGCTCTCTTCGCCCCATATATACCACTGCCATTCACTGGTGGTAACCGGGCCACAAATTTTAATTCCGGGAAACAAGGCACGTGCTTTTTTGGCCACTTCTATGAATTTATCCATAAATTCGGCAGCGGGCAAAAGACCATCAGACATCACATCGTCGTGAGTACCGTTCCACACATCGGCTTCATTGTCCATACTCCAATAACGGAATTGATCATTATTCAAACCTAAACCATCAGGGCCAAACCAATGGTTCAATATTTCAACGGTTGAATCGGCTGGCCATTCCTGTGTATATAGGTTAACATCGCCCTCGACAAGTGCATCACCACCAGGGTTAGCCTCATTAGGAACACCGCCACCTGCTAGATTTTGATGAACTCCCTCCCACCAATTTGAATTATTGTAACCCCAATCGTTAAAATTATGGGCTGTGCTCGAAGCTACCCTGCCTAGCAGTTGAAATGCATACATTAATTGCATGGTGGGATGGCTTGCGGTAACTTCTTTCGATGTTTTATCCCAGTCGTTGCTATATACATTGTTGTACCAATCGGGGTGGCTCGAAATTTTTTTACGCCAATTATACTTAGTGGCATTGTTACCTCCGTTCATGCGGGAAAAACGCAAACCCGCATCTTTATAAAATTGCGCGGGCTTGTCGAAACTATTGTTTAAACCATAAATATAGGGTGATACCGCCTTTTTGTTTTGATTGGCATTAATGCTTATGGCAACATCTTGAGCAATAGCCGTGTTTATTACGCAGAAAAATACGGATGAAAGAATGAAAATCTTTTTAATTCTTTGAAATATCATAGTAATAGGTTTAATAAAACCCAAAACTAGTGAGGCCTTATTTCAATTACCTTTAAAAAAAACTCCAAATTCTTCAAAATCCTATCATTTCTAATCTGTGATACTATAATGTCAACTAAGAGCATACATTTGGGCGGGTAGGCCTAGAAAAAACTTTGCTACATTTGTGGGATACAACATTTTTACGGTTTGTGAAATGTGGTATTTTAAAATGTAAGAAAGCGAAAATGCATTATCGTAAACTTTTTATAATTGGTTTTTTCTTCCTTCAAACCCTTATTTGTTTTTCGGCTTCAACCGAAAGGTTTTTACATTTTACCGAAATTGACGGGCTTCCGAGGAATATTACAAACTGTATTGCCCAGGATCAATATGGGTATATTTGGATTGGGACCAATAATGGCGTTGCCCGTTTCGATGGTAAAGATTTCAACCATTATGAAGAATTATCAGATGCAGGAATAATCCAGCTTTTGTATGATTCTGAAAATACACTTTGGGCTGGCACAAATCGGGGTTTGTACAAATACAATCCTATTACCAATTTTTTCGACCTCGTTACAGAGGGTTACATTGCGAAAATGACTGAAGATAAAGGCACTATTTATTTTCTGATGATGTCGGATATTTTTAAGATTGAAAACAATGAGCCCGTTCTCGTTTTTCAGGGCAATGATATTTCAGACTTTTGTTTTTCGGAAGAAGGGCTATGGGTGAGTAAAAGCGATGATGGGCTTAGCCTATTCGACCGCAACAATAATTTTGAGACAGTTAAAGCTTCCTTTCTGAAAAATTTATCGGTTGCCCAAATCAAAATTATAGATAGTTTACTTCTGGTAGGCATGTATAATGGCGAGCTATACACCATCACTGAAAACAGGCATTTAAAAGAAGTTAAAGTTAATAACCATTATTTTTATAAAACTTTTAAAACAATTGGCGATGAAATATGGGCGGCAACTGATGGGAATGGAATAATTGTATTTGATAAAAATCTAAAATTCCTGCATAAACTCGACCGAAATAGCAATAATTCTATTTCAATTAACAGTAACAGCATTTATGATATTCTGTTAGGGCGGAACAAGGAAATTTGGATAGCTACTTATGGTGCCGGCTTGACCTGTATTTTGCCCGATAATCAATTATTCAGGAATATACTGCCCGAAAAAGGCAACAACAATTCATTAGTAGCCAACGAAGGAGTTTCGGTTTTTGTAAATGAACCAAAAATTTATTTTGGCACCAATTATGGACTGTCGGAATGGAATATTAGCACCCAACAATTTAAAAATTTACCGAGCAATCAGTTGCAAAAAGAAATAAACGGAACCAAAGTAACAGCACTAAGTGTTGACACCGACAAAGCCGTTTGGGTAGGTACCTACGATGGGCTTTTAGGCAAATACTCTTCAGACCTTACACTGATAAAATCATATCACCCTTGCAGTAAACACCCCAATGAGATGCAACAGATTGTTGGTATAAAAGAAGTAAGTCAAAATAACCTTGTACTATTGACACAGTTTCACTCTCAAGTTCTTTTAAACTTCAACAAAACCACCGAAACCAGCAGTGTTTTTGAACTTTACTTTAAAGGGAGCAACGTTACTTATTGTTTGTTGAATTCGCTGCGAAGCAATCAGCAAGGAGAGTTATTGGCCGTTATTTCTAATCTAGGACTGTATCATGTAAACTGGAAAGAAAATGTAATTGAGAATAGATTGCAAGGTTTAAATACACAGCTTCAAAGCACTACGATAAGTGATTTTTACCACGACCAGGAAGGGAACTATTGGATAAGTTCGTCAACCGATGGGCTTTTTTGCATATCGGCCGATGGGAGCTTAATAAAAAAATGGACTGAGAAAGACGGCTTGCCCTCAAATGTGCTTGTAAGGATTGAATCGACCGATGACCGTTACCTGTGGATAAGCACCATATCGGGCATTTGCCGTTTCGATACAGAAAGCGACGAGATATTAAATTTCAACCATCGGGATGGTTTACCCGCTAACGAATTTCAGGACAGGGTATCGGCAAAGCTTAATGATGGCCGTGTTGTTTTTGGATCGTTGGCAGGTTTCACCCTTATTGATCCATCGAAAGTTAATACCGATACCATACCCACCGAAGTAGTTATTTCGGATATTACGTTCCAGAACCAAAGTATTCGAAGCCCGCATGGAGCTCAATATCTTACAAAAGCACTCGAAGAAACTGAGAAAATAGTCTTACCGTACAACATGAACTCATTTACCATCCACTTCTTCACCAAAAACAAAAGCTTTTCGAAATACAACAATTATGAATACCGGCTCGTCGGCTTGGAAGAAAACTGGAACTATCAGGGAGAAACTAATTTTACAAGCTATACAAATTTATCGCCCGGAACTTATACTTTCGAAATAAAAAGTGCCGATAAATCCCAACCAGGACATACAACCAGCTTGAACGTAAATATTATGGCTCCGTGGTACTTGAGCTTGTATGCCTATGTTTTTTATATCATCCTGTTTTTCATAATCTTGTACTTGTCGATATATGCGTTTTTGAAGAGGTTCGAATTGTTAAAGCAAGAAGAGATATCAGCATATAAGTTGCAAAAAGAACATGAGCTCACCGAAAAGAAACTTGAATTCTTTACTAATATTTCGCACGACCTGAAAACCCCTTTAACCCTCATAAGCGCCCCGGTTAAGGATTTATTACAAAGTGAAGACCTTAATCATGAGCAGCTTAACAAGCTTTCAATTGTTGACAGGAATTCCAAGCGCCTTTATAAGCTCATTACCGACCTGCTCGATTTTAGAAAAATTACCAACAATCAATTTAACCTTGAAGTAAAAGAAACCGATATTTCAGCATTGATAAAAAATAGTTACGAAGCCTTTATTGAAGATTGCAGGAGTAAATCAGTTAAACTGGTTTATAGTGCAAGCGAAAGTTTGACTGCCTATGTTGATACCGAAAAAATTGAAAAGATTGTGTGGAACCTATTGTCAAATGCCTTAAAATTTACGCCTAATGGAGGAGAAATCGTTATTAGTTTGAAAGAATTTAATGAAAATCACATCCGTAAAATTGAGCTTAAAATCAGCGATAATGGAATAGGAGTTTCTGAAGCCGATAAAAACAAAATATTTGAACGTTTCTACAAAGGAAAAAAGACTGGCGAAATAAATCATGAAGGAACCGGCATAGGTCTTTCTATTGTGAAAGAGCTTATTGTGATGCACCATGGCCAAATACATGTCGATTCAATACCTGATCAAGGATCAACATTTTGCGTAACTATACCTATCGATAAAAAGGCTTATCATGAAAATGAAATAGCAATTTGCGAACGGCCAACTGAAACAATGCATTCAAATACATATGATGAAGCTGGACATTTAAAAAACAACACACAAAGAATTTTGGTAGTTGAAGACAATGATGAGCTTAGGGATTACCTGGCCGCTAATTTTCTTAAGAAATATACAGTCACTACTGCAGCAGATGGTTTTGAAGGATTGAAAATAGTAAGGAAAAAAGATATTGACATTATTATAACTGATGTGCAAATGCCTAAAATGAATGGATATGATTTTTGCAAAGAACTAAGGGCCGACTTTGATACTTCGCACATACCCATAGTTATGCTAACCGCAAATAATACCATTGAACAGCAATTGGAAGGCCTAAGTACCGGTGCCGATATTTATTTGACAAAACCATTTGACATAAGGATACTTGATGCACACATTGTTTCATTATTGGAAAGACGTGATAAACTTAGAAAAAAATTTAGTGGAATTGGAGCATCGGAAAACCTGCATAAAACCTTGCCTCAAAAAGATGTTGATTTTATTCTTGAATTGAAACAGTTGATTGAAAAAAATATGATGAACCATGAGCTAAATGTAGAATTTCTATCGGTACATTTTTCCGTTAGTCTGGCTCAATTCCACCGAAAAGTGAAATCCTTATCGGGCACAACCCCCAATAACCTCATTAAATCGGTTCGTCTGAAAAAAGCATATCAACTTATCCGAGAGGAAGGATGCCGGGTATCAGAAGCTGCCTACCAAACAGGATTTAGCGACCCCAATTATTTCACCACATGCTTTAGAAAAGAATTTGGAGAAACTCCTTCGCAAGTTGCAGTAAAGATATTTTAATTTGCCCAATCCTCTCCCTCCGGTGTACGTCTCCACTCGAAGTAAGCATCCATAACTTTTAGCGCTGCTTCATCGGGTACAGGGCCAGTATGTGGGTTGTTCTTCAGGTACATGGCTTGCGGATTGTCGTTTGAAAAGGCCGGCCATTGCGGGACATTTTCACCATTCGGATTTCCATTTTTTGCAAAATTGATCCAATAGGTGCCCATAACTCCTGATAATTTCACATCCGATTCTGATGTGTTGGGATTGGAGGTATCCATGTTCATAAAAACATAAGGTACATCCATGCCATGTGGTGTTCCATGGTCGGCCTGTGGTGAATCTTCAGGATATTCGGGATGTTGATCGAAAGAATAGAGGTAAACAGGAGACTCTCCGGTTTTGGTCTGTAAACGGGCCCAACTCCACGTAGGCCAGCCAAATGCTGCATCGCGCATCAGGTTGCGTGCACTTCGGGGTACGGTGTTTTCTCCCACCGGATAAGCCTCAAGCAGGGTGTCGGCAAATGGACCAAAACGTTCGTTTACATTCTGGATATATTCTTCCGGGGTACGGCCAGCAGGAAAACTTAAACCTTCGTCTGAGTTGTATCCAATCAGCACCGGCACATCTCTGTATTGCCCGGCCTCATATAATTTATACTGATCGTCGGGAATTACATATCCGTCAACCACAGGCCAGCTTCCCGGCAATGTCCAGCCTTGAGGAATTAGTTTCTCTGCCTCAATATTACGCAGTTCGTCGATGGACGACACCTCAAATTTTTTAAGATATTCAACACCATCCTGTTCAGCCTGTTCCAGGGTTTTCATGTTTTCGCCGGGATAAGTGGTCGAACGTGAAGAGCCAAAAGAGCCGCCGCTTTGCGATATTGCTTTGTGGATTAAGCCTTTGGTCAGTGGCGATGCACAAAGCATGCTTACAGAGATGCCTCCGGCCGATTCCCCAAAGATGGTTACATTATCGGGGTTACCACCAAACGCTTCGATGTTGTTTTGAACCCATTGCAGTCCGGCTATTTGGTCGAGCAAGCCATAATTGCCTGAAACCCCGTTGGGACTTTCAGTACTGAGTTCGGGATGGGCCAGAAATCCGATCTGCCCTACACGGTAGGCTACACTTACCAATATAACTCCCTTGCGGGCCAGGTTTTCTCCATTGTGCACCGGAGCCGAGGTGGAACCAAAACTGAATCCTCCACCGTAAATCCAAACCATTACAGGAAGTTTTTCATCTGCAGATTTTGCCGGTGTCCAAACATTCAGGTAGAGGCAGTCTTCGCTTTTTCCTGAAGGAGGATTTCCGCCTTGCATTGGGGCAGGGGCATATTCGGTGGTTTGTTTTACACCTTCCCAGACCTCAACGGGTTGAGGTGCTTTCCAGCGCAAATCTCCTACCGGAGGAGCTGCAAAGGGGATGCCCTTAAAAATGGTCAGGTCTTCGGTGACTGTTCCCTGAATGGTTCCACCTTCCACCTTTACCTGGTCAGGTTGAGGATTGCTACAAGCCCCAAGGCAAAATGTCAGTAATACTGTAAGTAAGATATTTATTCGTTTCATTTCTATTTTTTTTAATGGTTATTTTTTCTGCCAGAGGTTAGGCAAAAACCGGTAATACAAAAGATGTCGCCATGTAGACCAGTCATGCCCGCCATTTCCGCCTATGTAATATTCGTGATCAATTTCATGATTTGTTAAAGCATTATGAAGTGCCTGACACCTGTGGTTAAAAAAGCTTTGTGCTTCTTTTGTTCCTTGTCCCACAAAAAGATAATCAACCTTGTCATTTACATCCTGATCGTTTAAGAACTGCTTTAATGATGTTTCAGCATCGGTGTCTCCCGCGCTGAGAATACCAAAGTTGGCAAACAGATCGAGTGAACGGAAGCCAATAAACATGCTGTGGCGACCGCCCATTGACAATCCGGATATTGCTCTTCCTCCCGGATCCTGGATAGTGCTGTAATTCTGATCAATCAATGGAATAACATGATCCCGAAGTTCTTTTTCAAAAATATCAAAAGTTAGTTCGGCATGTTGAGGGTGATTTCGGTGAATTATCTGATTGTTTGGGATGACAATGAGCATTGGTTCAGCCTTCCCTTCGGCAAGCAGATTGTCCATGATGAAATTTACCCTTCCGTCGTACACCCAATTGGAAGGCAGTTCGCCACTTCCACCTAATAAATAGAGAACAGGATATTTATTGTCAGGATTATATCCCGGAGGGGTATAAACATATAGTTCACGTTCCCCTTTGGTAACCTCCGAATGATAAATACGACGTGTAACATTTCCGTGAGGAACATTTTGAGCATCGTAATATGCAGGGCCTTCGCCATGTACTATCAATTGACTGTATGGAGGCATAGCAGTAAACGCGGCATAAGTGTTATTGGGGTCAGCAATTTGTACCCCGTCAACCAGCAGATGATATGCATACATGTCAGGTTTTAAGGGGCCGATTGTTAATGTCCAGATGCCATCTTCTCCTTTAGTGAAAGGAATTGGTTCACGACCTTTGTCAAGAGCGGTATGAATGGCTCCTGCAGGTAATTCAACTTTTTTCGCGTTGGGTGCCTTTATGCGAAATGTTACGGTTTGGTCATCATGCACTTCCGGTGAGTTTACCTGTGCACTAAATGGAGTGAGACCTTCAGAGTCTTCCTGAGGGTTGTAGTCCAGATTTACATTGGCTTGCTGTGCACTCAGCCCAAAAGGCGTTAGCAAAAGCAAACCAACGATATAAATCCAATGCTTATTCATAAATAGGCTGGTTTAAATAACTAATTAGTGCTCGTCTATAAAGTCGTAAAATTTTCATAATTGTGAGGCTGTTTGTACTAAAGCAGGATGTGTGAGCATTAAATGTTTCATCTGACTTTTAATTTTTAACCTCTACTTTCTATTCCGAAAAAGTAACTGAACATATTGATGCAGGCTTCGACGCCATGTCAGCCACTCATGAGCAGTGCCTTCTGATTTGTAAAAGACATGCTCGATTCCTTGTTTATCCAACATATCCCGAAAAGCTCCAATCGATTTTGGAAAAACTTCGGCTTCTTTAGTGCCAACTCCCAGCCATAAAACTTTTATTTGCTCATTCACTTTTTCACCGTTTGCAAAAGCCCCGTCCAAAAATGTCTCCACATCAATTTCATCGGAGCTTGGATAATTGGCAGTGCCACTAAACCCTCCGTAATATGCGAATTTGTCGAGGTTGTTCATAATAATGCGCATGGTTTGATTAGCCCCCATTGAAAGTCCGGCAATTGCACGGTGTTCACGATCATTTATGGTTCGAAATTTTTTATCGATCATAGGAATTACTTCATTGATCAAAACTTCCTCGAAGATCATTGCAGGACGTGTAGGGATAGTTGTTCCCTGTTCTTTCTTTGGTTTAAATGCATAGCCGTTGTCCATTACAATGATCATCGGAACGGCTTTTTTATCGGCAATCAGATTATCAAGGATGAGGTTTGCATGTCCCTGACCAGACCAGCCGGTTTCGTCTTCGAAACTACCATGCTGAAGGTAAAGCACGGGATAGCGTATATCCGGGTTTGTCTGATAACCGGGTGGTGTATAAACAAAACAACGTCGCCATGATTTGGTGAGGTCTGAATAATAGACGTTTTCGCTGACCAAGCCATGGGCGACTTTTTTTAACGCATAAAACTCCCTGTCGTGCGCCGGAATCTCAATCCCGCTTCCCCAACGTCCGGCACCATAAAAGTATTTGGATCCGGGG
>JAQIDF010000304.1 GCA_027858145.1 Prolixibacteraceae bacterium
GCATACGACATGCCCAGTGCAGCTTCGTATGCAGTTTTTTCATTAGTTGACCATGATGACCTTATGAGGTTTTTTTTACCTTCTTTAGAGTTTTGTATGTACGTTGTGATTTCTGTAGACGGGGTGCCCGGATATGCATAAACGCCCGAGATGCCTGCGTCAATTGCTCCCTGAGCTATTGCTTCGTCTCCTAATAATAGTTGTTTCGACATCAATTATTCTTTTCTGTAATTAATACTTGTTTTTATAAAGTGAGAGGGATTTGTAAAATGGGACTAAAAATAATAATTTTTTCTCTGAAGGTGCATTGTATAATGAAATTGGTCATAATTTGGATTGTTTCGTAATAAATTAAAACTAATTGTGTTGATATTGTTTCCTAAAAGAGTATAAAAAAACTCCACCTGTATAGATGGAGTTTTTTTGAAAAATATGTTTTTATTTTATTCCTTTCATCATTTTCTTGAGCCATGGCGAGAGTAACATTAAGATGGCTGCAGCAATAGCTGTTTGAACGGCTATCATCCAGAAAACAGAGATGTCCCTTCCCATTGATTGTTCAATATTTATCGAAATGGCTTTCATTTGTGACGCAAAAAAGTTACCGGCAGCCATTGATCCCATCCATACGCCCATCATGGTTGATACCAGTTTCGGGGGCGATAATTTCGTCACCATCGATAATCCAATTGGAGATAAACAGAGCTCACCGAAAGTGTGAAGCATGTAAACCATTATTAACCAAAGCGGGCTGATAAGTGTTCCGGTTTCGGCAATGGTATTTCCGAGTGCCATTATTACAAAGCCTAAGCTTAACAATGTGAGTCCCCAGCCAAATTTCATCGGGGTATTGGGGTTGAGCCCCTTCTTGTTAAGCTTCATCCATAAAATACTAAATAGCGGTGCAAAGCCAACGATAAAAATAGCGTTAACCCCCTGAAACCACGATGCGGGTATCTCCCAGCTTCCAAGCATTCGTTGCGTGTTGTCGCGGGCAAATACGTTAAATGTTGTACCGGCTTGTTCAAAGCCTGCCCAAAAGAAGATGTTGAAAATTGCAAGGACAATGATTACCAAAATCCGGCTCCACTCGTCTTTCGTTTCGGTACCACGTATAACACTTGTTAAAAGGTAGGCAAGGGCACCAAAGCCAACAATGCGCATTACCCAAGTTTGAGCACTTTCATGAACCGCATCCCATCCGAATATAAAAGCGAATATGATACCTACAAGGGCAACGGTGAAAATTAGTATGTGACCCCAATCGAGCAAAGCAAGCCTGTTTCTGAATTCTTTAACCCTGGGAGGCATTCCGATGTTGCCAAGCGTGTGACTGCGGACGAAAAACCAGATGGTGCCGACCAGCATACCTATAGCCGCTGCAAGGAAACCATAATGCCAGGCTACTTGCTCACCAAGTTTTCCGGCAACAAGGGGTGAAAAGAATGCTCCAATATTGATACCCATGTAAAAAATGGTAAAACCACTGTCTTTTCTGGGGTCGTTATTATCGTACAATTCACCCACCATGGTTGAAATATTCGGCTTGAAAAAACCATTACCGAAAATTAACACACCCAGTCCGGCATAAAATAATTGTTGACGAAGTTCAACATCAAGCCCTGTGGGGGTTGAACTGTAGGATAACAAAAATTGACCGATAGCCATAGTGATACCGCCAATGTAAATTGTTTTCCTTTGTCCGAGAAATTTATCGGCCAAAACGCCACCAATTAATGGAGTTAAATAAACTAACCCGGTGAAAATACCATACACGGTGAAGGCATCTAACTCAGCCATCTCGAAACCGCCATTAGCAAATGTAGCGGTGAGAAATAAAACGAGTAAGGCACGCATGCCATAATAACTAAACCGCTCCCACATCTCGGTGGCGAACAATGTCGACAACCCTACAGGATGTCCGAAAAAAGCTCTGTCTTTATTTTTAGCCATAATGTAATTGGTTTTATTGTCAACAAAAGTAGTATTTTTATTCTTTTCTGAAATATGATTTATGCTTGTATTTAGGGTGTTTAACCTGTTGTGTAAATGCTCATTTCATTTTGGTGACATTTAAACAATTTCTTAGGATTATTCTTTTTATCTTTAATGATTAAAAACAAACAATTATGAAGCTGTTTACTACCAGGCAAATACCCGAAATAGACCGCTATACTATCGAGGTTGAACCCATTGCCGATATTGATTTGATGGAGCGGGCAGCAGAACAGGTTGCTAAATTTATCGTTCAGAACGAAGATGACGATGCTGAATATTATGTTTTTTGTGGACCCGGAAATAACGGAGGTGACGGGCTAGCTGTTGCGCGTATGTTGGCAAATCCAAATGCACCGGATGTTCATGTGTATGTGCTCGACTTTGGAAAAGGATTTAGTGGCTCTCCCGATATTAATTTAAAACGATTGGAGAAACACGATAACGTATCGGTTTCATTTTTACCCGAAATGGACGAACTTCCCAAGTTGCCAAATAATGCTGTAATTATTGATGCTTTGTTTGGCTCGGGGCTGAACCGGCCGCTCGAAGGTTTACCGTCCGACATCGTTAAATTTATAAATTCATCGGGTGTAAAAGTATATGCTATCGATATTCCATCGGGATTGATGGGGGAGGATAATGGTGCCAATATTCCCGAGAATATTGTGCAGGCAACCTATACTGTTACCTTCCAGTTTCCTAAAATCAGCTTCATGTTTCCCGACAATGAAGTTTACACCGGAATTGTTGAGGTAGCGGATATTGGACTGCATCCAAAAGGAATTACACAATTACCAACCCGCTATTTTTTGTTTGAAGATAGCGAAGCACATTCATTAATACATGAGCGTGCAAGATTTTCGCATAAAGGAACTTTTGGACATGCATTGCTTATTGCTGGCGCCTACGGGAAGATGGGCGCTGCGGTTTTGGGGGCAAAAGCTTGCTTGCGGGCCGGAACAGGCTTAGTTACCGTTCATGCTCCTCATTTTGGCCTTTCTATTCTCCAAACAGCTATACCTGAGGCTATGGCGAGTATCGATGATTCTGACCTGATGTTTACTTCGGCACAAGACCTTGAAAATTATTCGGCCGTGGGGGTTGGGCCCGGCATTGGGAAAAAGACAAATACGGTGAGAGGTTTAAAAGAGTTGCTAAAAAATGCTGATATGCCCATGGTGCTTGATGCCGATGCTCTGAATATTATAGCTGAAAATGAAGAATTGATGACATTGGTGCCGCCAAACTCTGTTTTTACACCGCATCCAAAAGAATTCGAGCGCTTGGCCGGTAAGCTTGAAAATGGTTATCAACGAATGATAGAAGTGATTGAATATGCACAAAAAAATAACATCGTACTGGTTTTAAAAGGCGCGAATACCATGATTGTAAACCCATCGGGTGATGTTTGGTGGAACACAACCGGTAATCCCGGAATGGCAACTGCTGGAAGCGGCGACACACTTACTGGAATCATATTAGGATTGCTGGCTCAGGATTATTCGGCCATTGATGCTGCAAGGCTGGGTGTTTATGTACATGGACTTGCCGGTGACATTGCCGCTGCGCGACGAGGACATGAAGCGCTTATCGCTTCCGATATTATTGAAAATTTGGGCGAAGCATTTAAATTGGTGCACAAGTAGAAATCAAATGTTTTCTTTTATTGCAATCATTTAGAGCGAAAGTTGTCTTTGAAAATTTAGTAGTTTTGTGAAAAGAATACAATTAAAAATTCAGATGATGCGTATTATAAATTTAGTGATTTTAATATCGGTTATTTTTTATTCATGTGCCCAGGCAAACGTCCCAAAATCAGACCGACGTGGTGATGATGAGCAGGTAAACCGTAGGCCTTACTACGAGGAGGGAGTGGTGTATAGCCTGCCGCGTAATGGCTTGAAGATTATCGTTGATGTTGAAAAATCAACTTTTATTCCCGGACCTTATGCAGCTTATGCAAAAAAATATCTCGGTATAGCCAATGTTGATAATAACAAAAAATCTACCTGGCAAATAAAGGCGGTTCGTGCCGAAATGTTTTCTGAACCTGACCCCGATGCAGTTTTTGAAACGAACGATTCTATTGTTGGGGCTGTTTCTTTATTATCTACGGGCATTATTAAAGGGATTAATGTCGAAGGGGATGACTCAGAAGTGGTGTTGAATGGCATTGAAACGTTTATTTCAGGAGCGGTGTACGATCAGGTTTTTACCGATCTGTCTTCTGATAATTTTTATGAATTATTGGTAGATCCCCAGACCGGAGCTGAAGATTTCAATATCAAGTCAACCGAGGTAAAAGCCCGCGAAGCAGCCGACTATATAATGCGTCTTCGTCAAAAAAGGGCTTACACCATTTTAGCTCCTTCAGACGTTGTGCCTGAAGATGGAGTTGCTTTTAAAGTATTGGTTGAAGAGATAAAAAGAATTGAACAGGAATATGTGGCTTTGTTTGCCGGTAAAACATTTACCAATAACCATCAAATGTGTTTCCATTTTATTCCTGAAGGCGGTAATGTGAAAAATGAAGTCTTATTCCGTTTTTCCGAATCTGCTGGAATTGTACCTGTGAGCAATGTTTCGGGCAAACCGGTTTTAATCAACATAACGAAAGATGCTGAATCGAGCCGTAAAGCAGCAGTATTAAAAGAATCAAATAATCCTAATTCGGGCCAAAGTGGCTTGTTTTATCGTTTTCCGGTAAATGCCAGCATTGAAATAACCGATGGAATTATTACCTTTTTCAAAGGAAGGACAACTTTCTCTCAGATGGGTGCTATTGCCCCTTTCCCGGCAAACCTGATTAACGAGAGCACTAAAATTCAATATAATACCCAAACAGGAACAATTAAAAGTGTTTCAAATAAATAAATATTGTTTATGAGTAAAGAGATAAAAAATATAGAGCCACGTGAACTTTGGAGTAATTTTTATGAGATAACTCAACAGCCGCGTCCATCAAAAAAAGAACATAATGCAGCTTTGTTTGTCAAATCATTTGGCGAAAAGCTCGGCCTGCAAACTAATATGGATGAAGCTGGGAATGTTATTATTCGTAAACCGGCAACTCCCGGCTTCGAAAATCGCAAAACTGTGGTTCTGCAGGGACATATCGACATGGTTCCACAGGCCAACAGCGGCAGTAGTTTCAACTTTGAAACCGACCCTATTGATGCTTATATTGATGGCAACTGGGTAACTGCCCGCGAAACAACACTTGGGGCCGACAACGGTATTGGGGTTGCGGCAGGCATGGCTGTACTGCAATCGAACGAGTTGAAGCACGGGCCAATTGAGGTATTGGTGACTGTTGACGAGGAATCGGGCATGACCGGTGCATTTTCCCTAGAACCCGGTGTTTTAAAGGGTGACATTCTGATAAACCTCGACACTGAAGATGAAAATGAAATTAGTGTTGGTTGTGCCGGCGGGGTAGATGTAAATGCTTTATGGGAGTTTCAGGATGATGAAAATGTGACCGGAGATGTAGCATACAAAATCGAAATTGCCGGCCTGCATGGCGGGCATTCAGGTCTTGATATTCACCTTGGACGCGGAAATGCCTGTAAACTGATGGGGCGTTTGTTGAAGAATGTTATTAGTGAGAACGGAGCCCGGCTGGCGTCTATCGATTGTGGAAATATGCGCAATGCCATACCGCGCGAAGGAATGGCTGTTATTACCCTCGACAGTTCTCAGGTTGATGCATTTGAAAAAGTTATTGCCGGAACCGAAAAAGTTTGGCAAAATGAGTTAGGGCAGGTTGAAGAAAGCCTTTCTTTAAAAGCAGTAAAAACTGATATGCCCGATCGCATGATACCTGAAATGGTGCAGGACGATGTGGTTAATTCAGTATGTGCAGCCCGAAATGGAGTAATGCGAATGAGCGATGCCATGCCGGGAGTAGTTGAAACATCAACAAATTTTTCGATTGTACGTTCATCTGCAGGTCGCATTGATGTGCAATGTTTAACCCGTAGCTTTATTGATACAGCACGAGATGGAATTGCCTCGTCGCTTGAGAGTTGTTTCGAGCTGGCCGGAGCTAAAGTTAGTATCGAAGGGGCTTACCCCGGATGGAAACCCAACCCGGAGTCAGAAATCCTGAGAATAATGCGCGATACATTTGAAGGGATGAATGGCAAAAAAGCCGGTGAGGTGGCAATGCATGCCGGACTCGAATGTGGTATATTGGGCGACAAGTATCCAAACTGGGACATGGTTTCTATTGGTCCTACCATAAAAAACCCGCACTCTCCATCTGAAAAAGTAAAAATCGAATCGGTGGAGCGCTTCTGGAAGTTCTTAGTTAAAGTAATGGAAAATATACCTGAAAAGTAAGTTAGTTAGTGCTTGCCCGAAAAGCCCAATTTCTGCGTTACGCCCTTTCTGAAAACAGTCATCCCGAGAATCGGGACTCCTTGTTTTTCAGAAAGGCCAAGCCTTGAAATTGAACTTTTCGATTCAAGCACTTGAAAAAAAAGTAGTTTTCTTGCTGATACTAGTTATTGGTGTTAAAGTACTAATGACCAATGACTAATCAACTAATGACCAATGACTAATCAACTAATGACTAATCAACTAATGACTATAAATATCGGTGTGAATTTTATTCCGCAACAAGTTGTCATCGCTGTTTGCCGGGCGTTTTTCATCGGGATATCCAAAAGCAACAATAGAAAGTACATTTTTTCCTTCCGGTATCTTAAGTAAGCTTTTTACATAGTCTTCAGCCATAACTGTTTCGTTATGTTGTCTTTTGTGAATTTGCACCCAGCAGCTTCCCAGTCCTAAATCTTCACCCTGAAGTTGCAGTATTATAGAGGCGATCGAACAATCTTCAATCCAGGTATCTGAAATTTCGCTGTCGCCAATAACAGCCACGGCCAGAGCAGCATTTCCAATAAGCTTAGATCCGTGCATTTTGCTTTCGGATAATTTTTGAAGTGT
>JAQIDF010000307.1 GCA_027858145.1 Prolixibacteraceae bacterium
ATTTTCCCGTTATAGAATACATTCATCCAAAAAATGTTTTGCTCGGCATACTTTTTGGGATTGGAGCGTACCATGTTCATTTCGAGAATGATATCTTTTTCTTTCTCGGATAAATAACTTACGTCACGAGCTGTGTCGAGTTCTTTTATGGGCCATTCGAATGATTGTGCATAACCCATAGAAAAGATGAAAAGTAGAATTGCTGTTAAAAGTTTAGACTTCATTTTTATTGTGTGTTGTTGTATACTAATAGAACGAAAAAGTTGCAAATGGTTGCTTGCAATTTATTGTTTTTTTTGTTCATCTTTTACGATTTTTCCATCTTCCAGAAGAATAATCCTCCGGGCTTTTTTCACCACGCGTTGGTCGTGTGTCGAAAATATAAACGTTATCTTCTCCTTTTGGTTTAGTTCTTCCATGATATCGAGCAGGTTCTCGGTCGATTTAGAGTCGAGGTTGGCCGTTGGCTCGTCGGCAATGATAAAACGGGGTTTCGATGCCAACGCCCGGGCTACGGCCACACGTTGTTGTTGTCCCCCCGATAGTTGGTTGGGGCGACTGTTGTAACGGTCTGCCAGTCCTACATTTTCGAGTATTTCTTTAGTACGGGTTTCGGTTTCGTGTTTGTCGCGCCCCTGAAGTTCCATAATGAAAGAAACATTTTCACCAGCGGTGAGAACCGGTATCAGGTTGTACGATTGAAATACAAAGCCAATATTTTTCAGCCTGAAATCAACCAGTTGTTTGCGGTTTAATGTTGAGAGGTCGGTGTCGTCAATGTTAATGGAGCCGGCAGTGGGAGAGTCCAGCCCGCTTATCAGGTTCAACAGTGTGGTTTTTCCCGAACCTGATGGGCCTACAATGGCAGTAAATTCACCTTCTTCGATGGTGAGGTTAACTTTGTTTACTGCTTTTACCTCTACAGCTTTTCCACCGTAAATTTTTTCGAGGTTCTTGGTTTCTATTACGTTCATAATATTGTTGTTTTATTCGGTTCTTATGGCTTCAACTGGATTCATATTCAGTGCTTTGCGTGCTGGTATTATCGATGAAAGAATTCCAACGACAATAACCATTCCTGTAACCAGTATGAAAAAGTCAAACCCGATGCTAGGATATACAAGTGCACTCCAGCCAATGGCTTCAAAACCTTCGCTTACTGATGAAAAGTTTAATCCGGTTTTTCCGGTTATGAAAATAGATAGCGCACCAAGTATCATGCCTGCAAAAGCACCGATAAATGTTAGAAAAATCGTTTCTAACATAATCATGTTGAACACCCTTTTTCGGTTCATCCCAATGGCCATGAGCATACCCAACTCCTTAGTGCGTTCGAGTATGGCCATGAGCATAGTATTGATAATCCCAAAGGCAAGTGCCATTAAAATAATTCCGATAATAATGATATACCACACTTCCATAAAGTCGGTCATTAAAGCAGCTTCGGGCGACAGGTCTTTCCAGCTTAAAAAACTTAACTGAGGAAATTCTGTCTTCAAATTTGTTATCACTTCTTTAGGGTTTTTATTGTCATTCAATAAAATGGCAATTTCATGGTATTCATTATCCTTGAAACCGGCAACACCGGCCAGGTCGTCATGCAAAACAAACGCATTCATCTGGTCGAACATGGTGTTGTTGGTTTTGAATATTCCGCAAACGCGGTAAGTCTGATATACAAGGCCGCCTTCACGTTCATTAAATGTGAAAACTATTTTACTGCGTAAACGGTAATGTTTTGCAGCATCAATCAGGTGGTGTCCATATTCGTTAATTTCCTTTTTGGTAAACTGTTTCTCGAGTGCTTTCTTATACAGTTTCTCGGTTTTGAATCGCTTGTCTTTTATCGGCTCGGCCTTTCTTACAATGTTTTGGGGTACGCCCAGTGTTCGCAGGCTGTCGATTGTTTTTGTTGTTATAGTGTACGATTTTATCCTAAGCTGTTCGGCTGTTTTATCGCTGATAACAATGGGGTTGCGTGTTTCGTTGCTGAGATAAGTGCCACCGTTTTTAACTATCTTTTCATGAATGTTTCTTATCTTTTTTTCGTCTTCAATGTTAACGCCCTGTAGTGTAAGTGCTGTGTTCCCCCGGGAGGTGGCAGCCATTGCTGTTACCTTTATCCGGCTAC
>JAQIDF010000322.1 GCA_027858145.1 Prolixibacteraceae bacterium
ATGTTAAATGTGAAGATATCGTCAATCTCTTCCTCTTGACTTGGGGTCAGAACTGAGTTTTTATTTAAAAGTATAATGTTGTTTTGTTCAAGTTCGGGCACTATTTCATTATCAAAAATACGGTGAAATTCGAGTTGATATTTTGAAACCGTTTCATTTATCTGGTGAATTATCTTTGCCGGATTAACTTCCTTTATTTTATTGGGGATTAATTGAGCATTTTTCAGAAGTTGCCGGTAATAACTAACCCTTACCTGATAAAATTCTTCCAGGTTATTCGAGTATATAGCCAGGAATTTCATGCGTTCGAAAAGCGGGACACTATGGTCTTTTGCTTCTTCTAGAACCCTGTAATTGAAAGATAGCCAGCTTAGGTCGCGATTAAAATATTTGTATTCCCGGTTTTTTTTGCTCATGGTTGTTAGATTTTTTCAGGCTTACACAGTTTGTCTTTCTTATTGGCAGAACGTGAACATTTTTTGCAAGTATGTTTTGGTTTTTCAGGTTCTTTATAGTTTTTCTTTTTGCACTTTTTCTTGTTTCCCATTTACATTCCAGTTTTGTTTCTCATTATGAATCAAAACCACTTTGACGGGGTATTTGTTTTGTATTTTTTTAGCCAATATTTCAGCATTGTAAACCGAACGGTGTTGCCCTCCGGTACAACCAAAACTGACACACAGGTGTTTAAAGCCTCGTTCAATGTAGTTTTCAATGGTTGGAAAAACAATTTTTTCTGCATTTTCTTTAAAGTATTTAACCTCGTTATATTGTTCGAGGTAGTCGATAATAATTGGATCCAGCCCGCTATAAGCTTTGTATTTTTCAATTCTTCCAGGATTTGGAAGCCCACGGCAATCAAATACAAAACCTCCGCCATTATCACTTGGGTCATCAGGATAGCCTTTTTTATATGAAAAACTTGTAATGCGTATGGTTAACTTTTCATTTGTCGTTTCTATGCGCTTTGAATAATGACTTTTTTTCAGAGAATCAATAATTCTTCGTATTTCAGGAAATAAATTTTGACCAATTTTTTCATTTAAAAGGTTGTCCAGGTTTTCTATTGCTTCCGGAATATTTTGACTGAACCCGGGTTTGTGCTCTGTTAAACCACGAAAACCGTATGCACCTAATGCCTGTAAAACGCGAATAAGCGCAAATAAATAAAAATGTTCTTCAAATTTCTGAACATCTGTTTCTTGTATGCTTTGAAGTTTTTCAATGTATATATTGAGGAAAGCTTCGCGTTGACTGTTGTTAAGTCCGGTTTTAGGACTGTAAAGGAAAGAAGCTAAATCGTACTGCAATGGGCCTTTTCGTCCTCCCTGGTAATCGATAAACCATAGATCATCGTTGTAGAGCATAATGTTGCGACTTTGAAAATCGCGGTACATAAAATATCCCGATGGAGCTTTCATTAGAACATCGGTCAATATTTCAAAGTCATTTTCAAGCGCATTTTCGTTAAACGGAATTTTGGTTACTTTTAAAAAGTTGTATTTAAAATAGTTTAAATCCCACATAACCGACCTTTTGTCGAACGATTGCCTGGGATAACATTGAGTGAAATCAATGAGTGGCAAAGCTTTTATTTGAATATCTAATAGATAAATAACTGCATTTTTCACTTCACAAAGTGTTTTAGCAGAGTATTTGTTTTTTTTGAAATATTGATAAAGTGTTTCATCACCCAAATCGGTTAACAGGTAATGTCTTTTATCTTCAGAAACAGCATATATTTCCGGAACATTGATACCCGAGGCTGCAAGTGATTTTGTAAAGCTAAAAAAAGCATTGTTCTCCTTTATGTCATCATTAAAAGCTCCCAAAACATAATGTTTTTTGCTTTGTATCCTGAAATACTGCCGGTACGAGCCCGACTCTTTCAATGGCTTAATGGATGAAGGATGTTCTCCGAAGGTGTTGTAAAACAGTTGTGATAATATATTAGTGGCAGTATGCATTTTATTTATTAATGTTGGTTTTAAAAATGATTGTAATCCTTCTTCATAAGTTGCAGATCAAGCAAACAAGTAAGCTAAAATTATTGAAAAAACAAGTGCTGGCAGCATATTGATAACCTTAATTTTTTTGATATTCATAATTGAAAAACCAAGACCAATTAACATTAAGCCACCCACGGCCGTCATTTCATTTATAACCTGTTCAGGCATCAAGTTACCCAGCCAAAAAGATAAAAGAGTCAGTCCGCCCTGAAAGATAAAGAGAGGAATTATTGAAAACAGTACACCAATACCCAATGCCGAAGCCAGAGCCAGCGAACCAAATCCATCCATAAGCGATTTAGCAATAAGCAAATCCGAATTGCCTTTTGTGCCTTCTTCAAATGCTCCTAAAATAGTCATAGAGCCCATGCAAAATAACAAAAAGGCAGTAATCATTCCTTCTGAAAATGATTCGTTATCTGATTTTATTTTCCGTTTAACCCATTCGCTGAAACGATTGATATATTTTTCTATGTCAATCCATTCACCTGTAGCGGATCCTAATATCATACTAAAAACAAGGATGATAAAATTAGTGGTTTTCATGGCCATATCAAACCCAATATAAATAGTAAAAAGGCCAATACCCTGAAACACACGGTTTAATATTCTTTCAGGAAGTTTTGAGTGAAAAACATAACCGGCAACACTCCCGATAACAATTGTTCCAATATTTATGATTGTCCCTAATAATAGCATTTGTGATTATTTTTTTGGTGTATAGCGAAGATAATAAAAAAAGGTTGTAATTCTTTTTTCAGCAAGAATTGGATTATATCTAATCAAAATGCTATTTTTCGCCCAAATTAGACTATTTAATGAAGAAAGTTATACTGATTACCGGAATTTCATCGGGTTTTGGAAAAGAAATGGCTCGTGTTTTAGTAGAAAAGGGACATGTCGTTTATGGTACAATTCGCAGTGATTGTGATGTTGCAAGGGGAGTTAAAACTGTTTATATGGAATTATCCGACACCGAATCGATAGATAAAGCTGTTTCTCATATTTTTAAAGAAGAAGGTCGTATTGATGTGTTGATAAACAATGCGGGGATGCACTCAGGGGGACCTGTTGAAGATTCACCGGAATCGATTTTCCGAAAACAAATGGACATTAATTTTCATGGTTGGGTAAATACAATTAAAAAAGTTGTACCGCATATGCGTAAGCAAAAAAGCGGACTTATAATTAACATTAGCTCAATAGGTGCCCTTACCGGCTTGCCCTTCCAGGGGGTGTATACTTCGGCAAAATTTGCTATTGAAGGATTAAGTTACGCACTGCGACTTGAATTAAAGCAATTCAACATAAGTGTAGTGGTGGTAAATCCCGGCGATTTTAAAACCCGTAATGTTGAAACACGCGAAATATCGATTGTCGAAAGCAGTGTTTACGAAAAACAATTTAGAAAATCACTTGCTATAATTGAAAAAGAAGAAGGTAATGGTAAGGATCCTGAGATTTTGGCGAAGAAAATTGCGAAAATCGTAGAAAAGAAAAATCCTAAATATCGTTATCTTGTAGGTTCGTTTATTCAAAAAACAGCCGTTTGTTTTAAAAGAATAATGCCCGAGCGGCTTTTCACATTTCTGATATCGAAATATTACGGAATATAGTTTTTTGGACTATAGAACGAATTATGGGTAATTAGTCTGTCGAAACGTTTGAAAAACAAGTTTTTATTATTATTTTTGCGCGCTCAATCCGCCGAATCCAAGTAACCGATTTTTTACCGGTCGTTTGCGCGGGTTGAAAATGAGAGAAATACAAATTATAAATTTCTAAAAAGGTAATTTTTATGATGAATCAGTATGAAACTGTTTTTATCGCTACTCCTGTATTGTCGGAAGCACAATTCAAGGAAGCTGTGACTAAATTCAGTAATCTTATCACAGAAAATGGTGGTGAGATGATTAATGATGAAGATTGGGGGCTGAAAAAGCTGGCTTATCCTATCCAGAAAAAATCTACAGGTTTTTACCATTTGTTTGAGTTTAAGGCCGATCCGTCATTTATCGAGAAACTTGAACTTGAATACCGTCGCGACGAGCGTGTTATTCGTTTCCTTACTTTCAGGTTAGATAAATACGCTATTGAGTACAGTGGGAAACGTAAAAACAAGTTAAAAGCTAAAGCAGAGGAGAAATAGGTCATGGCAGCAAATCAATCAGAAATCAGATATTTGACTCCACCAACAGTGGATATCAAAAAGAAAAAATATTGCCGCTTCAAAAAGAACGGTATTAAGTATGTTGATTACAAAGATCCTGAATTCCTGAAGAAGTTCCTCAACGAACAAGGTAAAATTTTACCTCGTCGTATTACCGGTACTTCATTAAAGTATCAGCGTAAAGTTTCACAAGCAGTTAAACGTGCCCGTCACATTGCTTTACTGCCTTATGTAACCGATTTGATGAAATAAAAAAGGAGGACAACTGATGGAAATTATACTGAAAAAAGAGGTCCAGAACTTAGGTTCAAAAGACGACCTCGTAACTGTAAAACAAGGTTACGCACGCAACTATTTAATTCCGCAAGGATATGCAGTTATTGCTTCCGAATCGGCTAAGAAAATGATGGCAGAAAATATTCGCCAACGAGCCCACAAAGAAGCTAAGCTTAAGGCTGAAGCCGAACAGGTTGCGAAAAAACTGAATGATATAAAGGTAGTAATTGGTGCCAAAACTAGTAGTGCCGGAAAAATTTTCGGATCGGTTAACAATATTCAGCTTGCTGAAAAAATCGCTGAGCAGGGTGTTGATATCGAACGTAAGAACATTACAATACCGAAAGAGGGCGTAAAAGAAGTTGGTACTCATACTGCGAAAGTTAAATTGCACCGCGAAGTGGTGATTGACTTTGAATTTGAAGTGGTATCTGAATAAATCTTTTTAAACAACACTTTCGAACACAAATTTTCAAACAAACAGATAAAAATCCATTCCTTTCCGGGGATGGATTTTTTTTGATTTCATGACTTTTTGATCCTTAAGTTCAGGTACGGTTTTACATCGAAAAATACTCCTTAAACAAATTGTTAATTAACCGGTTCATAAACCAATGTTAGCTTCTTAAAGTTCTGAACTTCTTCATTATTTGGTATATTTAAACGCTCAAAGGTAAATGCTTTGTTTCCATGTTTTTTTCAAAAACGAGTACATTTTTGTACCTTTGTGGCGCTTTTTAAAAACCAAGGAATAATCAAATAAGTTTAATAACTCTAAAAAAAAATAACAATGCACATTTACAAAGTTGTTGGTAGAGAGATTATCGATTCACGTGGTAATCCTACCGTTGAAGTTGAAGTAACATTAGAAAGTGGTATTAAAGGTTTAGCTGCAGTTCCATCAGGAGCTTCAACCGGCGAAAACGAAGCACTTGAGCTACGCGACGGTGACAAAAAACGTTACATGGGCAAAGGTTGCCTTAAAGCAGTTGCCAATGTTAACGACAAAATAGGTCCTGAAATCGAAGGTATGAGTACCCTTGATCAGGTTGGTATCGACAAAAAAATGTTGGAACTTGACGGAACCAAGACTAAAAGTAAACTTGGTGCAAATGCAATCTTAGGTGTTTCATTGGCTATTGCAAAAGCAGCTGCGAACTACCTTGAGATGCCATTATACCGCTATATTGGTGGTGTTAACGCTAAAACTTTGCCGGTTCCAATGATGAACATCATCAATGGTGGTTCACACTCTGATGCTCCTATCGCATTCCAGGAGTTTATGATCCGCCCTGTTGGTGCCCCTTCATTCCGCGAAGGTCTTCGCATGGGTGCTGAGGTATTTCACAATCTTAAAAAAGTATTGCACGACCGTGGTTTAAGTACTGCAGTTGGCGACGAAGGTGGTTTTGCCCCTGCACTTAATGGAACAGAAGATGCACTTGACAGCATTATCAAAGCAATTGAAAATGCAGGATACAAGCCAGGTAAAGATGTAACAATCGCGCTTGACTGCGCAGCTTCTGAATTCTTCAAAGATGGTGTTTACGATTATACCCTTTTCGAAGGCGAAAAAGGCGCTAAACGTTCATCTGATGAGCAGGCCGACTATTTAGCCGAACTTATCAGCAAGTATCCTATCGATTCAATTGAAGACGGTTGCGACGAAGGCGACTGGGACGGTTGGGTTAAAGTCAATAATGCTATTGGCGATAAGTGCCAGCTGGTTGGCGACGACTTGTTTGTAACCAATGTAGATTACCTTAAAAAAGGTATCGAACTGGGTGCTGCCAACTCAATTCTTATTAAAGTAAACCAAATTGGTACTTTAACTGAAACGTTAGACGCAATTGAAATGGCTCACCGTGCCGGTTATACTTCTGTTACTTCGCACCGCTCAGGTGAAACTGAAGACGCAACAATTGCTGATATTGCTGTTGCAACAAACAGTGGTCAAATTAAAACAGGTTCAATGAGCCGCTCAGACCGTATGGCTAAATACAACCAACTTCTTCGTATTGAAGAAGAACTTGGCGATCAGGCTATTTATGGTTACCAAAAAGTTTACAAAAAGTAAGCATACATAAAATAATATTTTGTAGCATTTAATAGCTGCTAAATTGAAACAGGAGGAAATTTATTTTCTCCTGTTTTTTTGGTCTGACACTAAGACGCCAAAAAAAATACGAATAAAGCCTGAGGTATTTCTTTATCATTGTATTTTATATCAAAAAACTATTTGTTCGGCATCTTTTTTGCTGTTGTCCCAACCATCCAATATTTTTGTAACAGTTTAAATTTGATTTCGGAAGAAATGGCAAAAGAGATTGAACGTAAATTTCTGGTTGATTTGAAATCCTGGAAAAAGGAAGGGGAATGCATTCCAATGCAACAGGCATATATTTCAGTAAATAATGGAAATGTTGTTCGTGTGCGTATAGCCGGTGAAAATGCTTTTTTAACAATAAAAGGTAATTTATCGGGAATAACACGCGACGAATTTGAGTATAACATACCACTGGACGACGCCCGGCAAATGATGAAAATGGGAGAGGGGTACCCTGTAATTAAAAAACGATATATTGAAAAAGCGGGAGAAAAAATATGGGAAGTTGATGTTTTTGAACGGGAAAACGAAGGGCTGGTAGTTGCAGAGATTGAACTGACTCACGAAAATGAAACTTTTGAAAAACCGGAATGGTTGCATGAAGAAGTGAGTAACG
>JAQIDF010000335.1 GCA_027858145.1 Prolixibacteraceae bacterium
AACGTCAGTTAACTGAGAACAAGTAATTATTCAATAACGATGGAAAATACAAGAAACCTCAGGAAAGAACGTATCGGTGTTGTAGTTAGCAGCAAAATGGATAAAACCATCGTTGTTGCGGAGAAGCGGAAAGAGAAACATCCTATTTACGGTAAATTCGTAAATAAGACGTCTAAATTTTACGCGGAAGACAACAAGAATGATTGCAACGAAGGCGATACTGTGAGAATTATGGAGACCCGTCCTTTAAGTAAAAATAAGGGATGGCGACTGGTAGAAATAATAGAAAGAGCTAAGTAACCATGATACAGCAAGAAACAAGATGTACTGTGGCAGACAATAGTGGAGCCAAAGAAGTATTAGTGATTCGTGTGCTTGGAGGTACAAAGAAACGCTATGCTTCGGTAGGTGATACAGTTGTTGTAACCGTAAAAAGCGCTCTGCCATCAGGAGGTATTAAAAAAGGTACCGTCTCGAGAGCAGTGGTCGTACGTACAAGTAAAGAAGTACGGCGTACCGATGGTTCTTACATACGCTTCGACGACAACGCTGTTGTCCTGTTAAACAATGCAGGAGAAATTCGTGGAACACGTATCTTTGGCCCTGTGCCACGTGAGTTACGTGAAGGATACATGAAGATCGTTTCTCTTGCTCCTGAAGTATTATAATTGAAAATCAGAAGCAATGCAGAAAAAGTTACATATTAAGAAAGGCGATAACGTTTTTGTTGTCACTGGCAACTCAAAAGGCCAAAAAGGTAAAGTGCTCGAAGTAATTCGGGACAAAAGCCGTGCTATTGTGGAAGGAGTGAATATGGTAAAGAAACATACCAAGCCCAATTCTGCCAACCCACAAGGTGGCATTCTTGAGCAAGAAGCTCCGGTTCACATCTCCAACCTTATGTTGGTAGATCCAAAAACCGGTGAGCCTACACGAATAGGACGCCGCGAAGATGCCAACGGTAAATTAGTTCGTTATTCTAAAAAATCAGGAGAGGAGATCAACTAATGGAAATTTTACCTGTACTTCAAAAGAAATACAACGAAGATGTGGTGCCAGCTCTTATGAAAGAGTTCGGATACAAAAGTATCATGGAGGTACCCAGACTTCAGAAGATTGTACTAAACCAGGGAGTTGGTGATGCTGCATCCGATAAAAAAATTATCGAAGTAGCAACTGAAGAAATGACCAATATTGCCGGTCAGAAAGCTCTTCAAACACTATCCCGTAAGGATATTTCTAATTTTAAACTCAGGAAGAAAATGCCTATCGGTGTTCGGGTAACCATGCGCCGTAGAAGAATGTATGAGTTTTTGGAACGTCTGATTGTTATTGCATTACCACGTATTCGTGATTTTAACGGTATTAGTGGTAAACTTGACGGACGTGGAAATTATACATTAGGTATTGATGAACAAATCATATTCCCTGAGATCGTTCTTGACAAAGTAAACCGTATTTCGGGTATGAACATCACATTTGTGACTACAGCCAAAACCGATGAAGAAGGTTTTGCTTTGTTACGTGAATTTGGTTTGCCGTTTAAAAAAGATAAAAATTAAGAGATATGGCTAAAGAATCAATGAAAGCCCGCGACAGGAAACGCGCCAAAATGGTTGAAAAATACGCGGCCAAACGGGCAGAACTTAAAGCTAAAGGTGATTATGAAGGATTGCAAAAATTACCTAAAAATGCATCTCCAGTACGTTTACACAATCGTTGTAAACTAACAGGAAGGCCAAAAGGTTATATGAGGCAATTCGGAATAAGCCGTATCAATTTCAGAGAAATGGCAACCTCTGGTCTGATACCAGGAGTTAAAAAAGCAAGTTGGTAAATTTAAAAAAAGTAGGAAAATGACTGATCCAATTTCAGATTATTTGACCAGATTGAGGAATGCCATTCAAGCAGGACATAAAGTAGTTGATATCCCTGCTTCGAACATAAAGAAAGAAATGACCAAGATCCTAAAGGAAAAAGGATATATCTTAAATTATAAATTCGAAGATGAGGTTAACTACCAGGGCAACATAAAAATTGCCTTGAAGTATAATCCTGAAAATGGAATTGCCGCAATAAAATCACTTAAGCGAATTAGTACACCGGGTCTGCGTAAATATTGTGATTCAAACAATATACCACGTGTATTAAATGGTTTAGGTGTAGCAATTATATCAACATCAAATGGCGTAATCACCGACAAAGAAGCGCGTGATACAGGCGTTGGTGGTGAAGTTTTATGTTACGTATATTAATCTAAGGAGGAATTTAACGATGTCAAGGATAGGAAAATTACCCATTGAGATACCTGCCGGCGTTACTGTAAAGTACGAAGATAACGTTGTTACAGTTAAAGGCCAATTAGGTGAACTTTCTCAGAAGGTGGATCCTGAAATCGGTGTAGAAATCGAAGATAACCAATTGACGGTTCAACGCCCGAGCGAATCAAAAAAGCATAAATCGATGCATGGATTGTATCGTTCGTTGATCAATAACATGGTCGAAGGCGTGTCAAATGGGTACGAGGTTAAACTCGAACTCGAAGGTGTTGGTTATCGTGCTGAAAACCAAGGTCAATTGTTAGACCTGGTTCTGGGCTATTCTCACCATATATATTTACAGTTGCCCCCTGAGATTAAAGTCGACGCTCATACTGATAAGCGAAGTAACCCAACTGTGACTCTTAAAAGTCACGACAAGCAATTGTTAGGTCAGGTTGCTGCTAAAATCAGGTCGTTCCGTGCACCTGAACCATACAAAGGAAAAGGTGTTAAGTTCGATGGTGAACATATAAGACGTAAGGCTGGTAAATCAGCTGCAGCAAAATAACGTTTAATTGTAAGAAATCATGGCTTTAACAAAGCAAGCAAGAAGATACAGAATTAAGAAGAGGATTCGTAAGATAGTTAACGGAACTCCTGAAATACCACGTTTTAACGTGTACAGGAGTAACAAGCAAATTCATGCTCAAATTATCGACGATCTATCAGGTAAAACACTGATTAGCGCTTCTTCTTTGGATAAAGAAATTGATGCCGGAAAAGTTAACAAAACAGAACAGGCAGCAATGGTAGGAAAGCTTATTGCCGAAAAAGCAAAAAAAGCAAATATCGAAAAAGTAGTATTCGACCGTAACGGGTATTTATACCACGGTAGAGTAAAATCAATTGCTGAAGCAGCCCGTAAGGGAGGCCTTAAATTCTAAAAATTATGTCAGGAAATATAAAGAAAGTTAGAACCAGCGATTTGGAATTAAAAGACCGGTT
The DNA here is from genome assembly GCA_027858145.1 of Prolixibacteraceae bacterium. GTDB lineage: Bacteria > Bacteroidota > Bacteroidia > Bacteroidales > Prolixibacteraceae > Roseimarinus. The sequence goes on from JAQIDF010000335.1 coordinate 3,267, forward strand.
AGTAGCAATTAACCGTGTAACCAAAGTAACAAAAGGTGGACGTACCTTCAGCTTTTCTGCTATTGTTATAGTAGGCAACGAAGATGGAATTGTTGGTTGGGGGCTTGGTAAAGCAAGCGAAGTAACAACTGCAATTGCCAAAGGCATTGAAGCTGCAAAAAAGAACCTGGTGAAAATTCCTGTAATTAATGGAACAATTCCACACGAGCAATTATCAAAATTTGGTGGCGCACGTGTGTTCCTTAAACCAGCATCTCATGGTACCGGTGTTAAAGCAGGTGGTGCTATGCGTGCCGTTCTCGAAAGTGTTGGAGTACAAGATATCCTTGCAAAATCTAAAGGATCTTCAAACCCTCACAACCTGGTAAAAGCAACATTTAATGCTTTACTTGAATTACGTGACGCATATACTGTTGCTGAACATCGTGGAGTTTCACTTGATAAAGTATTTAAAGGATAGTTATGGCTAAAATCAAGATCACTCTGGTAAAAAGTAGTATAGGTTCTACGAAACATCAAAAAAGCATTTTGGATGCATTAGGTTTGCATAAATTGCATGGTGCTGTAGAACACGAGGCTACCCCACAAATAGTGGGAATGGTTAACAAAATGAAACATTTGGTTAAAGTTGAAGAACTCTAATCTTATTAAAACAAAAGATAATGGATCTCAGCAAGTTGAAACCCGCAAACGGGTCTACACATAATCGTAAAAGAATAGCACGCGGCCAGGGGTCTGGCCACGGCGGAACAGCTACACGCGGGCATAAAGGACAAAAATCGAGATCGGGATATTCTAAGAAGATCGGTTTCGAAGGTGGACAAATGCCTATTCAACGTGTTGTTCCAAAATTTGGTTTTACAAACATCAATCGTGTTGAATACAAAGCCATAAACCTTAGAACACTTCAAGAACTAGCCGAAAAATTTAATGTAACTGCTATCGATTTTGATTTTTTAGCAGCCCATGGTATGGTTAGTAAAAACGAGAAAGTGAAAATTTTAGGTTTTGGTGAATTAAAATCAAAACTTGATGTGAAAGCACACGCTTTCTCAAAAACAGCTAAAGAAGCAATCGAAAAATTAGAAGGTACAACCGAAATCATCTAAATCCTTAACCGGTAACTGATGAATAAAAAATAATTAACTCATGAAGAAGTTAATCGAAACCTTAAAGAACATTTATAAAATCGAAGACCTGAGATCGAGGATCGGGATAACATTATTTTTTATCCTTATTTATCGGTTAGGATCATTTGTTGTGTTGCCCGGTTTAGACCCGGCACAGTTAGGAGCCCTTGAAGCCCAGTCCCAGGACGGGTTATTGGGATTGCTTGATATGTTTTCAGGCGGGGCTTTCTCAAATGCATCTGTTTTCGCTTTAGGTATAATGCCTTATATCTCGGCTTCTATTGTTATTCAGTTGCTGACCATAGCTGTACCCTATTTCCAACGTCTTCAAAAGGAAGGCGAATCAGGTAGAAAACGGATGAACCAGATAACCCGTTATTTAACGGTAATTATTCTAATTTTCCAGGGACCTGCTTTTCTTACCAATCTACACATGACATTAGCAAATACTCCCGAAGCATTCGTGCTGACAGGACGTTTCTTTGATATCAGCTCAACAATTATTATGTTGGCAGGATCAATGTTTGTTTTATGGTTGGGTGAGAAAATAACCGATCGTGGAATTGGCAATGGTATATCAATAATTATTATGATTGGTATTATTGCCCGTCTCCCGGGAGCTGCAGTACAAGAATTTATATCACGAATTGAAGAGCAAAGCGGTGGAGGCCTTGTGCTTCTGTTAGTTGAAATTGCTATCATGTTTGTGATTTTTATGCTTGTAATAATGTTAGTTCAGGGAACACGAAGGATTCCTGTACAATATGCAAAACGAATTGTTGGTAATAAACAATACGGTGGTGTACGTCAGTACATACCTCTTAAAGTTAACGCTGCAGGTGTAATGCCAATCATTTTTGCTCAGGCAATTATGTTTGTGCCTATTACACTGGCTGGGTTTGGAGGAGAATCGATGAGTGGCTTTGCTGCCGCCTTTGCAGATTATACCGGTTTTTGGTATAACTTTACGATGTTCACCATGGTAATTGCTTTTACCTATTTTTATACCGCTATTACGGTTAATCCTGTGCAAATGGCAGAAGATATGAAGAAAAACGGTGGTTTTATTCCCGGCGTTAAACCCGGAAAGAAAACCGTTGAATTTCTCGATACAGTAATGTCTCGTATTACTTTACCAGGGTCATTTTTCCTTGGTTTTGTTACCATTATGCCTGCATTTGCTATGCAAGTTGGGGTTAATGCGTCGTTTGCCCAGTTTTTCGGGGGAACTTCTCTGCTTATTTTGGTAGGGGTAATTCTCGATACGCTGCAGCAAATTGAAAGTCACTTGTTGATGCGACATTATGATGGCCTTATGAAATCAGGCCGAATAAAAGGGCGTCCTAGTGGTGGTTCTGCTCTGTAATTAATGCAGGGCTGTATTTTATGAAAGGTTACAGTATTGTTTTCTTATTTTATGTATTAAGCGAAATAAGTAAACATGATATTGGGCTCGTTCACGAACAAAATATGTTAAAGCGGCTGATAGATGATGTAGCAACACATTCAGCGATATTGCATCATTTATTTTTTGGCATTTTTTGGAACAAAAAATTTATACTTATATTATAGAGGTGTGTCTGTAATATAGATTTAAAATTTATTTGTTGTCGATAAATACTGTTAATAGTTCATTACCGGAAAGTGGTAATTAAGTAGAACAATTAAAATTGAAATCTATGGCAAAGCAGCCTTCAATTGAACAAGATGGTACAATTATCGAAGCATTGTCAAATGCAATGTTTCGAGTTGAATTAGAAAATGGACATGTAATAACTGCGCATATCTCAGGAAAAATGCGAATGCATTACATTAAAATTTTACCAGGTGATAGAGTCAAAGTGGAAATGTCTCCATATGATCTTGAAAAGGGTAGAATCATTTTTAGATACAAGTAATTGTTTGATTGACTGGAAACTTTCATTATAATTCAATAAATTGATTAATTTTGTGCCAATTTTTGAATTAGGTTTCCATAAAGGATGGTTTTTAACCAATTAATACTAAAGAAATGAAAGTACGTGTATCAATAAAAAAGCGTAGCTCTGACTGTAAAATTGTCCGTAGAAAAGGACGTTTGTATGTGATTAGTAAAAAGAATCCTAAGTTTAAACAGCGTCAGGGTTAATTTGTAAATTTAATAACAGAAAATTCTATGGCTCGTATAGTTGGTGTAGATATTCCAGATAACAAACGCGGAAAGATTGCGTTGACATATATCTTCGGAATTGGACGTAGTAACGCAGTGAAAATTCTTGAAGAAGCTGGCGTTGATGAAAATGCTAAAGTTCAGGATTGGAACGATGATAATTTTTCGGCTATCCGTAATATTATATCTGAGAAGTTTAAAATCGAAGGTGAGCTACGTTCAGAAACTCAGCTCAATATTAAACGTTTGATGGATATCGGTTGTTACCGAGGAATCCGTCACCGTATTGGTCTGCCTGTTCGTGGACAAAGCACTAAGAACAATGCACGTACACGTAAAGGTAAACGTAAAACTGTTGCGAATAAAAAGAAAGCGACTAAATAATTTAGGTGAAAGATTATGGCAAAAAAGTCAGGAACTTCAAAAAAGAGGGTCGTTAAAGTGGAAGCCACAGGCCAGGCCCATGTACACTCATCATTCAACAATATTATTGTGTCGTTAACAAACGATAATGGTGAGGTGATTTCATGGTCATCGGCTGGTAAAAAAGGCTTCAGGGGATCGAAGAAGAATACCCCTTATGCTGCTCAAACTGCTGCTGAAGAGTGTGCAAAAACTGCATACGATTTAGGTTTACGTAAAGTAAAAGCATATGTCAAAGGACCGGGCAATGGTCGTGAATCAGCGATTAGGGCATTATCAGGTGCTGGTATCCAGATAACAGAAATTATTGATGTTACTCCGCTGCCACACAATGGTTGCCGCCCACCTAAAAGAAGAAGAGTTTAATTAATTGACATTTAAAAAGTAAACAATGGCAAGATATACTGGACCAAAGTCAAAAATAGCCAGAAAATTTGGCGAACCTATTTATGGGCCCGATAAGGCGTTTGATAAGAAAAATTATCCACCAGGTTTTCACGGGCAGGCTCGTCGTCGTCGTAAAGTATCAGAATATGGCGTTCAGTTAAAAGAAAAGCAAAAGGCAAAATATACCTATGGCTTACTTGAACGTCAATTCCGTAATCTTTTCGAGAAAGCTTCACGTTCAAAAGGTATTACAGGTGAGGTATTGCTTAAATTGCTCGAATCAAGACTTGATAATGCAGTGTTCCGTTTCGGAATTGCTCCAAGCCGGTCAGCTGCTCGTCAGTTGGTATCACACAAACACATCCTTGTAAATGGAGAGATTTGTAATATACCATCGTATACATTACGTCCTGGTGATATAGTAGCAGTTCGCGAAAAATCAAAGTCACTCGAAGTAATTACAGATTCATTAGGCACAAAACGCTATGTGAAAAGTGCATGGTTGGAGTGGGATGATGATTCAATTTCTGGTAAATTCTTAAACGTTCCAGAACGTGATGAAATACCGGAAAACATCAAAGAACAACTGATTGTTGAGTTGTATTCGAAATAATAACATTATATTTAAACTATGGCAATATTAGCTTTTCAAAAACCCGACAAAGTGATAATGCTCGACTCGGACGACAAGAATGGAAAATTTGAATTTCGTCCGCTCGAGCCCGGTTACGGTATTACAATCGGTAATGCGCTGCGCCGAATATTATTATCATCTCTGGAAGGTTATGCAATAACTACTATCAAAGTTGAAGGAGTAGAGCATGAATTTGCCACCATAAAGGGTGTGATCGAAGATGTTACCGAAATTATTTTAAACCTTAAACAAATTCGTTTGAAAAATGAGGTTGAAGATTTCGATAGCGAGAAAGTCTCGGTTACCATCACAGGACAAGACAAATTCACAGCCGGCGATCTGAATAAGTTTATGTCGGGTTTTAGTGTGCTAAACCCCGATTTAGTAATTTGCGAAATGGAGCCGTCTGTAAAACTTCAAATCGAAATTGCTATCGGTAAAGGCCGTGGTTATGTTCCCGCTGTCGAAAACAGACCGGTTGAAGAAGAGTTTGGTCTGATACCAATTGATTCGATCTACACTCCAATCAAAAATGTGAAATATTCTGTCGAGAACTATCGTGTCGAGCAAAAAACCGATTATGAGAAGTTAATGTTCGATATTAGTACCGACGGTTCTATTCATCCAAAGGATGCTTTGAAAGAAGCTGCAAAAATACTGATATATCATTTCATGTTGTTCTCTGATGAGAAAATAACACTTGACTCAGATGAGAAATTTGCCAATGAAGAATTCGACGAGGAAGTACTTCACATGCGTCAAATGCTGAAGACAAAACTTGTTGATATGGATCTTTCTGTTCGTGCGTTAAATTGTTTGAAGGCTGCCGATGTCGAAACACTTGGTGACCTGGTTCAATATAACCGTAACGACTTGCTTAAGTTCCGTAACTTTGGTAAAAAATCGCTCACTGAGCTTGATGATTTGTTGTCAGGTATGAATCTCAACTTTGGGATGGATATTAGTAAGTATAAATTAGATAAGGAATAGAACACCGATGAGACACAATAAGAAATTTAATCATTTGAGCAGAAAAACCGCTCATCGTAAAGCTATGCTTTCGAATATGGCCAGTTCGCTGATTCTGCATAAACGTATCTCAACTACAGTTGCTAAGGCTAAAGCTTTAAAAGTGTATGTTGAACCTTTGATGACAAAATCAAAGAACGATACAACACATAGCCGCAGGATAGTTTTTAGCTATTTGCAGGATAAGATTGCAGTTTCTGAGCTTTTCCGCGACATTTCTCCTAAAATTATGGACCGTCCGGGAGGATATACTCGTATTCTTAAAACAGGTAATCGGTTAGGCGATAACGCTGAAATGTGTATTATTGAGCTGGTTGATTATAATGAGAATATGCTAGGAGCTAAGGAAGAAACCAAAAAATCATCTTCACGTCGTCGTAGAGGTGGTAAGAAAAAATCCGAAGCTTCTGAGAAATCAGAAACAACCCAGGCACAACAGCCAAAAGCTGACGCAGATGCAACTCAGGATGAAAAATCTGAAGCGACTGCCAAAGAAGAAACAGTTGAGAAGGCAGCTGATCCTAAAAGTGAAGCGCCAAAAGCTGAAGAATCAAAGAAAGTTGAAGCTGATGATACTTCAAGTGAAGATAAGAAAGAAGATAAAGAATAAGTTCTTTATTGATATAATAAAAAGAAAGGTTGGCATTTGTTTGTCAACCTTTCTTTTTATGGTCTGTTTTGAAGGAATGTTTAAGTCTAATGAGCTGTGTGTGAATCTAATGCAAGGTAGTGATTTATCTTTTCAATAATAGCTTGAATGTGAATTGGTTTTGATATATATTCATTCATCCCGGCATCCAGGCATTCCCGTTTTTGATCTTTGAATATTTGTGAGGTAATGGCAAAAATGGGCGTATGATAACCATTCTCTATCGAGCGAATTTTCTTTGTTGTTTCCACTCCGTTCATATCAGGCATCATTATATCCATTAAAATTAAGTCGTAATGATTTGTTTTAAACTTATTGATGGCAGCATAGCCATTATTGGCAAAGTCAATGTCAAAATAACCTTCCAGGTTATATTTCATTAAAAGTCTGTTCCCCGCTTTATCATCTACGATTAATATCTTTCTTTTTGCTAACATTTTTGAAATTCGATCTTGTGATTTTATAAAAACAAATGTAAGCACATTATACTTAAATGTAAATAGCTTTTGGCTTGCAGGCCAAATAAAATTTTAATTTTGCTATTTATTTAACGTGAGTTCGATTTAAATTTCTGAATTGAAAATTTTACGTCGAACTCACGTTATGTTTAGATGCAGATAAATATTAAATGATTAAAAATATGAGTGAAGATAAGCAGATTATTTTTTCAATGTATAAAGTGAGTAAGTCTTACCCTAACCAAAAGCAAGTAATTAAGGATATTTCTTTATCGTTTTACCTGGGTGCAAAAATTGGCATTATCGGGCTAAATGGTTCAGGTAAGTCTACACTTTTAAAAATTATTGCTGGTTTAGATAAATCTTATCAGGGCGAAGTTGTTTTTTCACCCGGTTACTCCGTAGGTTTATTAGAGCAGGAGCCCTATCTTGACGACTCAAAAACTGTACTTGAAATTGTACAAGAGGGAGTGCAGGGAACCATGGATATTTTAAAAGAATATGAAAATATAAATAAGCAATATGAGTTGCCTGAGGTTTATGAAGATACTGACAAGATGGAAAAGATTATGAACCGTCAGGCTGACTTGCAGGAAAAAATTGATCAGACCGATGCATGGAATATCGACAATAAACTGGAGCGTGCCATGGATGCATTACGATGCCCCGATAGTAGCGAGAAAGTATCTGTGCTTTCGGGCGGTGAAAGACGCCGTGTAGCGTTATGCCGTTTGCTACTTCAACAACCCGACATTCTTCTTCTTGATGAGCCTACAAACCATCTTGATGCAGAGTCGGTTCAATGGCTCGAACAACACTTAAAACAATATAGTGGCACGGTAATTTGTGTTACACACGACCGTTATTTCCTCGATAATGCAGCCGGATGGATTTTAGAGCTTGACAGGGGGGAAGGAATCCCATGGAAGGGAAACTATTCATCATGGCTCGAACAGAAATCAAAAAGACTCCAACAGGAAGAAAAGGGAGCATCCAAGCGGCGTAAAACACTCGAGCGTGAACTCGAATGGGTTCGGATGGCACCCAAAGCACGACATGCAAAATCAAAAGCTCGTTTAAGTGCATACGAATCATTGATGAATGAAGACATAAAAGAGCGCGAACAAAAACTCGAAATATTTATTCCTAACGGGCCGCGTCTGGGTGATAAAGTGATTGAAGCCCATCAGGTTTCGAAAGCTTTTGATGATAAACTCCTTTTTGAAGACCTCGAATTTACTTTACCGCCTAATGGTATAGTTGGTGTTATCGGTCCTAACGGAGCAGGTAAAACAACCCTTTTCAGGATGATAATGGAAATGGAGCAACCTTCCAACGGCACTTTTTCAGTTGGCGAAACTGTTCAGTTAGGTTATGCCGATCAAACTCACACAGAAATTGATCCTGAAAAAAGTGTTTACGAAGTAATATCAGGAGGGCAGGATGAAATAATGGTTGGTGGGCGCATGCTCAATGCTAGAGCTTATGTGTCGAAGTTTAATTTTGCAGGGGGCGATCAGGAGAAAAAATGCGGCGTGTTATCAGGAGGTGAGCGCAACCGGTTGCATTTGGCAATTACCCTGAAATCGGGCGCAAACGTGTTGTTGCTCGACGAACCTACAAATGATATTGACGTTAATACCTTACGTGCACTGGAAGAAGGCCTTGAGAACTTTGCCGGTTGTGTTGTTGTTATTTCGCACGACCGATGGTTTCTCGATCGTATTGCCACTCACGTTTTAGCATTTGAAGGCGATTCACAGGTTAAGTTTTTTGAAGGATCGTTTACAGAATATGAGCAGAATAAAAAAGAACGGTTGGGAGATGTACAGCCCCGAAAAGTGAAGTATAAAAAATTAGTAAAAGAGTAAGAAACTGTTTGAATCCCGAAGGATAAAAATTTAGACAGTTTCTGAAATTGTCAATCTGACAGATAATAATAATGGACTGTTTTTTGTTATACATGAACCTGAATTATAAATTTTAAACGTATGAAACGAACATGAACTTTTTTAATCAAAAGTTTGCCAAAGGCAATGATTAAAAGAAGTTCATGTGAGAGCGAAGCGGTTCCATACGTTCTCAAATTTAGAATTAAGCTATGGAACAAATTATAAATTTTAAACGTATGAAA
>JAQIDF010000353.1 GCA_027858145.1 Prolixibacteraceae bacterium
GATGCGGTTCTCAATGAGGCTGCCGACCGCTTGTTGATTTCAGTTGAGGATGATGAAGATTTACGCCTTTGGCTCACCGAAATGTCCGAAGACCAGCTCTCGGAAGGTAAAAACTGGTCAATTAAGGAAAAGATACTTGAGCTCGGGAAAGAGCTTCAAAAAGAAGCGTATCAGCAGTACATGCTAAAGAGTGCTGCTGGTGATGAAAAGGAAGGAGATAAACGAAAAAATATTGTTGAATTAAAAAGTGAATTGATAAAAACACGAAAATGGTTCGAGAAAGAAATTCGTGAACTTGGTAAATCAGCCGTTTCGTTAATTGAAAAACATGGGCTACAGTTAGATGATTTTAAATATAAGAAAGCCTCGTTTGCCAATTTGTTTTATAAACTGAACGATTATAAGGGAGGTGAAATCTCTGTTGGAAAAAGGTTTTTGGGCGCAATTGATGATGTTGAAAAATGGGGAAACAAGAATGATGCTGATAAAATGCAGTCGTTGTACAACGACGGGTTAAACGATCTGATGCACCAGATTATCGATTTTCTTGAAAAGAGCTATCCTTTATATATCACGGCTAATGAAATTTATAAGCATGTATTTTCGCTGGGGGTTTTGTCCGTGCTTCTGTCAAGGATAAGGGAAATAGGCCGGGAGAATAATTCGCTGTTATTAAATGAAGGAACTTTGTTGTTGAAAGGGATAATTGGAACGAATGACGCTCCGTTTATTTATGAGAAAACTGGCAGCTATTACCGCTATTTCATGATTGATGAATTTCAGGATACTTCGGACACGCAATGGCAAAATTTCAAACCTCTGGTGATTAACTCGCTGGCCGAGAATAACCCGAACCTCATTGTTGGTGATGTAAAACAATCGATTTACCGTTGGCGAAACAGCGACTGGCAACTGCTGAACAAACAAATTCAGCAGGAGCTGAGTACTTTCGATATTGAAGAACGCAAATTGCAGCAAAACTGGCGAAGCCGTGAAAATCTGATTGAATTTAATAATACGTTTTTTACAAAAGGTAGTGAATGGGTCCAGAATTTTCTGAATGCTGAATTTGAAGAGTCCGCCCTTACGTTACCAAAAGAATATTACGATACCGTTGCACAGGCATACGATGATGTAGAACAAAAAGTTACCAAAGGAAAGCATGACGGATATGTGCAGTTGCAGTTTATTGAAGACGAGGATGATAAAGAAGCGTATCAGAACGAAACGCTCTCGCGGGTGGTGGAGGCTGTAAAACAGGTTCAGGATAATGGTTTTAGGGCCGGAGATATTGCAGTGCTTGTGCGTCGTAATATCGAAGGCAAAATGGTTGCCGATGCACTTTTAAACCAGAAAAAAAATAGTGAAGGGTATAATTTCGAAGTTGTTTCCGACGATTCGCTGTTTATTTATACATCACCGGCTGTGAAGCTAATTATCGGTTTAATGCAGCACATTGTGAAACCTTTGGATGAGGTAGTGAAAGCTACCGTTGTTTATGAGTTTTCGCAGCACATACTCCCGCAGTTAAAGAAAGAAGGAATGTTGCCAGGCCGGGTTGGTACAAATGGTCAGCAAAGTATGGTATTTGAGGTACAAAAAGATGAAAAGTTCTTTTCAGAAAGCGTTAAAGTAGAATACTTTCCGTTTTTCAACCCTGAAAACGATAGTAATATCGTAAAAAACTGGGCAAATCTTTCCATTTCAAACTTTATCGAAGAGCTGGTAAAAACATACAATTTGGATTATTTAGGTGGAGAACAAGCTGCCATTCAGTCATTGAAAGATACGGTTGGCGATTTTTCGAAACGGGAAAGTGGGAATATGCACAAATTTTTAGAATGGTGGGAACAACATGGCTCAAAAGTAAAAGTGCAGATGGCAGCCTCACGCGATGCCATACGAATTCTTACTATTCATAAAGCAAAAGGACTGGAATTCCCGGTTGTGCTTTTACCATTCTGCGATTGGGAATTTAAACCCTCTTCCAGGCAAAGCAATATTATGTGGTGCCCCACCGAAAACACGCCATTCAAACAATTTCCGGCTTTGCCTGTAACGTTTTCCGATAAATTAAAAACCTCTCTGTTTGGTAGGGAATATTATAATGAAATGCTTTTATCGGCTGTTGATACCATTAACCTTTTGTACGTTTCATTTACACGTGCAATTGATAGTCTTTTCGTTTTTTCTAAAGCATCAAAACCAAAAAAATCAGGGAAAGTTGATTTCACAGTAAATTCAATGGTATTTCAACTCATTAATAGCTTGTCAGAAAATATAAAACTCACAGAATTTGCTGATAGTTGCTTTGAAACCGGTATGATGGGGGTGCAGCCGAAAACTATTGATGAAAAACATAATGAAGTTGATTTGTCGGTTCATTTTGTGCGTAAGAAAAATGCATTTGAAAGTCTTAAGCTAAGACGCAACTACGAAGATTTTCTTGATAATACTTCACCCGACTGGGTTAAGCACGTTAACGAAGGTAAATTTATGCACGAGTTGCTTTCTTTGGTTGAAACCACTGATGATGTTGAAAAAGCCCTGGCTCAAATGCAGGCCGACGGAAAGGTAAGCATCGAACGGTATGATTCATTGAAAGATAGCATATACGAGTTGCTTGATAATCCTGAAGCAAAACATTGGTTTGATGGCTCGTTTACTGTCCTTAATGAAATTTCGGTATTGGGTGCTGAGTTTGGAAACCTGCGTCCCGACCGTGTCATGACTGCCGGTAGTAAAGCAGTTGTGGTTGATTATAAAGCCACAGAAACGCGAAACATTAAATACGAGAAACAGGTTAATCGTTACGCACACATTATTCGTGATATGGGATTTGAAAAAGTTGAGGGATACATCTGGTATCTTAAATCAAATACTATTCAGCAGGTTGCTGGTTAAATAAATATCAA
>JAQIDF010000370.1 GCA_027858145.1 Prolixibacteraceae bacterium
GGAACTCGGGAACCTGCGTAACAATGCTAAGGGAAATGTACGATAGGCACAACCTAGAGGCAGAATACCAATGTGTTATTCAGGGGCGGACTAACTCGTAGTAGTGATGAAGCTCTTGTAATGAGAGTGGAGCAACGGGGTTAGCTAGTATGATTTGCATTTGGCCATCTTGAAAGAGGATGAGCTTCTTGGTGCATCGAGTATTAGAAGAGCCGTATGACGGGAGACGGTCACGTACGGTTCTGAGACAGGCTTGGGGTGAAATTCCCCTTGTCTACTCGACCACCAACGATATGCTTTATTAAAAAACAATAAACCCGCTTTTCGGGATATGTAGTAAGTTAGCAGCGGCTGGTGCGGATATGCCATCCGCGCCTACTGGATTGGGATCTGTGATCCCGTAATTAAATATTTTTCTTATTTTTTGAGCATGGGAATTAAAAATAAAATATCGCCCGGCTATGCTTACTACTGTACATTAACAATTGTTGAATGGTCCGCGATAGAAGCAATCGGGAGATATTTATACTCGCCCGGTATATCGCCACATTATTGTCGATTCATTAAACTATTGCATTAAAGAAGAAGGCCTTAGTCTTTATTGTTGGCTCACGATGGGCTATCGGAACCGCACTAGCGCCTTGAAGTTTCATTGTACAAATCCGGAAGAGCGGGGGGTAAAACTTAAGGTCAGCTGCTTTTTTAAATCCAATGGTGTATCTGGAACCTATTCCGTCTTAAGGTGATTAACTGATACTGCTGCGTAAAAATGATAAAAACCCATATCTTGCACTAAAAATGTTGGTTAATTGCTAGAGATTGAATAGTTACAAGTATTAAAAAACAAAAAATATCAAGAAAATAAATTTACCATGAGAAATTTAATATCGATTTGTATGCTGGCATTATTCATAATCAGTTCCGGTATGATTAAGGCCAAAACGCCAGAGCAGGAGTATTATCAAATGAAGGTGTATTCACTTGATACCATCGGCCCGGCAGATCAATTGGACGATTACCTGAAGGAAGCCTATATTCCTGCCATTCATCGGGCTGGAATAAAAAACGTTGGCGTTTTTAAAACCATCAGGAATAAAAACGAAAATCAGCATCTGATAATCGTATTAATTCCTTACAATTCAATAAGTCAATTTGAAGAGTTAACCCACTTGTTAGAGAAAGATCATGAATACAACGTAAAAGCCAAAAACTTTTTTGAAGCTTCACACGAACAAGCGCCCTATTTAAGAATGGAAAGTATTTTAATGAGGGCATTTAAAGGTTTCCCAAACTATCAAATTCCCGATTTAAATACGGAAAAACGTAAGAGAATTTACGAATTAAGAAGTTACCAAAGTGCAACAGAGGCTTTACACCAAAGGAAAGTAGACATGTTTGATTCCGGAGAATCTGATTTGTTTGTTGAACTGGGTTTTCAACCCATATTCTTTGGGTCAGTTCTATTCGGGGCGGAAATGCCAAATTTAATGTACATGACTTGTCATGCTGATGAAGAAACCCAGAAAAAGAATTGGAATTCATTCGGTGTGCACCCTAAGTGGCAGGAAATGAAGAAAATGGAAAAGTACAAAAATACGGTTTCACACATAGACAAATGGATGCTCTATACGGCAGAATACTCTGACTTTTAACCTGCTGCGTTTTATCACAAGGAAACTCAGTTTCTGAATATTGACAACAAAGTGATAATATTTCGTTAATCTTTTTACTTTTATCTTATGAAATACAAAGCGAACACCCTGAAGCATCTATTCGTCGCCTTTTTCCTGATGGGGATTGGAGCGACCATGCCAGTAACGGCACAACGTGCGCCATATGCCGGACAAGATACCACCGTGTATGGCGGAAAATATGGCGTGACACCATACTCTTATCGAAGATAAAGCCGTTTGAGAACTTAACGAAGGAGGGCTTGGACCTGCGTTGCGCCGACTTTACCGCCTTGATTTCCACCGAAAATGCCAATCCAGATAGCATTAAAGCCCAAATTGAAAACATATTAGACTATTATGCTAAATTAATGACTAATTGGAGATACTATACATATGTTAAGGGCACGGATGTAAGCAATACAACTTTAGCGAACCTCCATGTCCAATCATATGATTTGTTCAATTACTCCAAGGCAAAGGGACTCAACACAATAGGAGCGGCTCTGTACACAAAATATCAGCCGCAGGTGTGGAATGCCTTAGGTGAGGAGTTGCAAAATTCATTTTTACACACCATTGCACAAACCCCAACTCAACTTGCACTTCAAACTCAGGAGAGTGAGTTAATAGCCCAATACAACGCAGCCTCAGTGCAGGAAACTGAGGTGGAGATAGCCGGCCAGACAGTCAGTTTTTCTAATTTAGATTCGCTCGGGCTTAATAACGAGACAAGAGTAGAGGCATCCCTTGCCCTTTGGCAAGAGAAAAACCGCATTTTAGGCACAATCTATCTTGATTTGGTAAAGGTGCGCAGGCAAATCGCGGAAGCATCATCAGTGGAGTATAGCAACTATTCAGAATACGCTTATAAAGAAAATCAAGGGCGAACTTACTCTCCCGAAGACCTAAAGGATGTTCATCATTATGCACAGCAATATATCACTCCGTTTAGTGAAGAATTAGAAGCCCTGGTCACCCATCAAAGCGAGTTTGAAGATGCGCTGATAGCTAAATCGCCTGAAGGTATGGTGAAAAAACTCGCCGGAGTGATGGATAAAACAAGGGAGCTTAACCTCTCGGAATTCAAGCCCGCCTTCGATTATATGATACAATACGGGCTTTATGATATTGCAGGAGGAAGCACGAGAGAGCATATAGGATACTGCACTAAATTTGCCAACAACAATGCTCCTCTCATTTTTCTCAATTTCGACGATAGTCCCGATTATCGTGGTTTATTTCACGAGTTTGGACATTATCTTGATGCCTATGGAAGGACACGTGAAAACGCTTTATACGGAATCTCTAATTTTGACCTGCTGGAAGTTCCATCAATGTCTTTTGAATCTCTTGCCCTGAGATCTGAACTCTCCACTAATACCGACGTAGAGCTTAATAGTAAAATTGAAGCTGTAAAGGCAGCACAAGACATTGTTAGCTATGTTTTATATCAAGCACTTTTTGATGCTTTTGAACAGGAGGTCTATACGCAAACGGAACTTTCCCTTGAGAATCTAAACACCACTTACAAGCAATTGTACGGTTTGTTTTATGGAACAGAGGCAGCAAATAGATTTGTCGGGTTACAATATCGATGGATAGAAATGTCCCATATTTTTCGCAGCCCGCAGTACACCATCTCATATACCATGAGTACATTGCCGGCACTCAATATTTGGTTTGAAAGTAAAGATGACTTTGCCTCTGCCAGACAAACTTACAGAACCTTGGTTGATAATATTCAACAGGGAGATTATGCAGCGGCAATGGATTCTGCCGGGATGCTTACGCCTTTGGATGAGCAACTGTATATTGAGCTTGCCGGTAAAATTGACGATATGTTGGAAAACAGCCCCTACCGAAGAACCATTACTGCTACTGCCGGCATCGGAGGCAGCATTATCCCTAATGGCACTATCCGTGCTCAACAGGGACAATCTGTGAAATTTAAGTTTAAGCCTGATGAGGGGAATACAATTGCAAGCATCGTTATTGACGGAGATAGTACAACTATAAAAGACAGTCTCAATCTGCACACTGAATACGACAGAAATATAGCGGTCACTTTCCGGCAGGTACAAACCGGCATCCGGAATAGCACCACTAATGAAATGCAGCTCTATCCCAACCCGGCCGTTGACCGGGTAACGCTAAAAACCGCCAATGGTGAAGCCAAACACTATACGCTATACAATAGCTTCGGACAAGTGTTAGTGCGCCGACCGATACTCTCTGAAGAAACAAAAATTGACGTCAGTGGCTATCCGGCCGGCATCTATTTTGTGGAAGTGGAAGATCAGAAAATTAAGCTAATTGTGAGTGATCGTTGATATGTAGATGTTGTTTTTAATGGACATTGCACCATTTTTATCGGGATGCACAAAGGCACAAGAGATTACCAAGGTTGAAAAAACAGTCGTCGTTCAGTGCCCAAAAAGAGGGGAATTAGTTCCTTAAAATTTCACTTTGCATCCATTTCTTCGTGCAAATTTTCAAAGACTAAACGAAATTATCTGCGAAATATTGAATGAACCCCGGTAATAAGGTTGAGGTTGAGGTTGAGGTTAAGACGGCTCCAAAGTTGCCAGCTGACTTATCTGGGTATTCCGGCACAAACGATGTATGCAACTTTGATCACACAGATTTAGCCAAAAATACCGTTCTTTCACAAACTCATTTATTCATCTTCCATTTAATGAATTCCATAAACGTATGAAAACCTATAATTTCCAGAAACTTGAATTAACGCAAAAAAATAATTGGTTGAAACGAACAATCAATTCTGCACATTTCAAAAAAACAGTTAGCTATGCCTTAATTGGTGCGATAGCCGGATATGCCTTATTCTACTTTTCGGAAGGCATGCAAGCCCATATACTTTGGAATGACGAAGCAATGAAAAGCATGTTCATCGGAATGGGCTTTGGCATTTTCATTACCAACAGTCCTTGTGCCAGGGGAAAGTGTTAGCAGATTGTTTTTAGTTTGCCATATCTATTCCTTTAATAAGGCTGAGTTTAAATTTACGTGGGCGGAGATTGATTTGCTGTGAACGAAGCTTCCAACCACCCCCTCGTTTAGCTTGCGTAACTATCTGTCCCGATAAAACATCGGGAAGGGGTTTACTGTCTGTCGTTTGTAACGACACATTGGATATAAAACGACACATAAAAGGAATAAACACAATTGTTTTTACCCAAATGTTAGGCACAAGCAAAAAATGAAGAACAGTAATATTCATATAGACAATCTAAATCGGTCAAGCAATTGGATTGATTATTTAAAAGAAAATTCGGGACTTCCTGGAAAAAGGGCAAATCTTGAATTATTAATGACTGTTGCTAATTTGGGCAACGAAGTTTTTTTTAATTCTTGTCTCAAATTCAACGAAGAAATTGCTCCTACAAATACAAAAGGAGAATTTATTGCAATGTGCGGAGTGACTGGATTAGGAAAACTTATAAATGAAGGGAAACTTGAATATTTAGGGATTCTTCGAGAATTTTCGAGTGACACAAGGTGGAGAGTTCGAGAAGGAGTCGTTTTTGCACTTCAGATGATTGGTGAAAAAGATTTTACAAGACAGATTAGTGTAGCTAAAGAATGGATAAAAGGAAATCTTTATGAGAAACGAGCTATTGTCGCTGGATTATGTGAACCTAAATTATTAAAGGATAAATTAAATGCTGAAATAGCTCTTGAAATATTAGAAGAAATAATAAAATCAATAGAACCAATTTCTGACAGAAAGACTGAGGCATTTAGAGTATTGAAAAAAGGATTAGGATATGGATTGAGTGTTGTTATTGTGGCATATCCAGAAAAAGGTAAACAATTATTCGAGAAATTGAAACAAAAATCAGATAAAGACATTGATTGGATTTTAAATGAGAATCTAAAGAAAAAAAGATTGGAGAAAATGGATAAGGATTGGACACAAATGATGAAAAATGCCAGTGCCTAACAAAAAATATAGGGCATATGGCAGAAAGTGCTAATTTTGAGATGAATACATTTAATAAAAATTATAGCGGTTCGATACTGAGGTGCCTTGAAATGCCACACGCCCCATATTTAAACGTTAGCGCCAATAAGAACAAAATAGTTATACTTAACATCAAAAATGATAAAGATTATGGATACAAGTTAATTTGCAATTAGAATAATTCAATATAAAAAAGAATATTTTGAATTACGGAGATGAGTTATGAGATAAAAACTTCAACTCTTGAAACCGAAACATTCATAAATGAAGTTTTTAAATAGTATTTTTAACCATTAAGTTAAATGACTATCATTTAGCTTTTAACAAACTATAAAACATGAAAAATAAAAGTATTGAGTATTTATTAAAGCTAAAAGCACTGATTTTTTCCATAGGTATAATTTTTATTTTACAAGCATGTGAAAAAAGTGAAATCATAGATAATGAAAAGAAAATAATAAAAGAGGAACTTTTTCAAGACAATGAGTATAATAGAGACTTTAGTGATTTTGCAAAAGCTGTAAGTAATGCACTTAAAAATAATACCAGTTTTCGCAAAATTATAAAAGATGAGGCATTACTTATGATAGATGGTGATTACGATGTTATATTGAAAAGAGTTATTAATAAAGATGTAACACCATCAACTGCTTTAAAATCAATGAATGTTAATTATACAGTTAAAGAGTTACTGGAAGATTCTTATTACACTTCATCACAAACAAAGTTAAAATCAACATCGTCATCAGTCATTGATGAATTGTCCAATAAATATCCGGATATGCAAATTGCAATCCCTGTTCATGCTGCAGACTGGGATGAGACGAATTATATACCTGTTGTTACTTTTTTGCCCTCGGGTTATGAAGAAGGTATTACTAAAAAGGTAACTGGTTATGATCCCCAAGGAAATATTGTGTCTATTGATGCTGTTAATGAACCTGATGAAGCAATTATTGTAATTAGTGAAAATGAAAGGTTTGTTGAGTTGGGACCAGATCCCGATCATCCTCTTGTTGTACCTACACCTTCAAGTTTAAATGGAATAATAACTGAATCAGGTATTAGACTTAATTGGGATATGCCAAATGGGACGAATCGATTTAATACTTCTGGCTACTATGTATATAGAAAAAGCGCCGATTCTCCGAATTATGTAAAAGTTTCAACTTGTTGGGGGACATATGAAAGAAGTTATGATGATAATGATGTTGTAGCTAATCGTTCATATTCTTATTATGTTAGGGCATACTATCAAGGTGAAACTTCTTCTTCTTCTAACTATATTACTCTTACAGCTCCAAGTTACCCTAAGCCTGTATTATCTTTTGATGCGATTCAGAATTCAATAAATGAAATTGAATTACGTTGGCAAAATGATCATAGCCAATATATACAAGAAACAAAAATTTCAAAACATGTGGTAGGTGTAAACAATGGTTACCAATTAATAGAATCGTTTACTGCTAATGAGCAAGACTATTTTGATCACGATGTAGCTGTTGGCAAGAAAGTAATTTATAAAATTAATCATGTTACATCCTTAGGCATATCAAATGCTAAGTATGATTTTGTACAGGTTCCATATCGCGATATTTCTCAAAATTCACCTGTTTATATAAATGAAATCAGACATAATGATTGGGAGCTAGAGGGTTGGTTAAAAGGGAAACCTGAATTTTACATAACTGTTACAAATGTAGACAATGGAGGAGAAAATCCTTATACAGTTCAAGAAGAAATTAATTGTGAATTTTCAAGTAGGAGTTTTAGTTCTGGTAGTTTATCAGGCATAAAGGTTATTGATTGGAAACCTGGATTTTGGTATGATATGCTAACTTTTACTGCGATAGAATATGATCGTCCATCCGGTGATTTAACACTTAATGCATCAGTTGGCTACAATAAAAAGAATGAAGACAAAACAGGTCTTAATGTAGCTGCAGGTGTTGAATATGAAATTGAATTTAGTAATAATGGTCAAAAATGTGGTTCTGCATATTTAAACTATTTTGATAATCCAGAACAGTGGCTTGAGTTCCCTAATTATGGTTTTAAAATATTGATTAGTGAAGAAGATTAGTTTTAAAGTAATGAATAAAAGAATAACTATGATGTACAAAAAATATTTATTGATGTTTTTGTTTTTATTTTCATTTATACCTTTGTTTTCACAGGTAAATATTTTAAAGAAAATAAATACTAATCCTAAGCTAGAAATTGGCTATTTGTATTTATATAACAATCTAAATTCAGATAACTACTTTAAACTTAAATACTCAAATGCAACAGACAATGGAAATGCAAATATAGGTGGTTTAGATATAAAACTTAGCTTACCTACAAATCATGATAATTTTGATTTTTCGGTTGGTGCATTAATAATGAAAGGGCTTGATGAAATTGATTTAGGTCATATTAACCCGAATTCAGTCAATGCCCATGATTACAATATTAATGGCGGAGGGGTATATTTGGGAATAAGCCCTAAACTTGAGGGTAAGTATATAGGTCTGACTTCTAATTTTAGTATAGGCATATTTTCTTTTAAAGAATATGTTAGCATAGTAAACAACATTAAAGAGCCATTTGTTAACGAACACGATATGAAGGCTTCTTATGGTTTAGGTGCTATTAGCTCAGTTGGTATATCATTTAGTTTTGGTAATTTTGGTATAAATCCATCTTTAACAACGATTTTTTCAGGTGGTGCGGGAGCAAGTTTTACATTTTATGGTATTTATTTCCCAATATTTTATCAATTTTAAATTCTTAGAGGAATAGTCTGGTTGGTATCTGACTATTCCTCTTTTTGTTATAAACAAGAAATGGCAGATCGTTATGTTAGAAAAAGAGGTTGTTGATGAATTGGCGGTTGAATTATTAGAACAGGATTAAAGTTTACAACGAATTATAGAAATTGCCCGAATTTTGATTAATATCATTTACAATTATTGATTTACTAACTGATAAATTTTCACAGGACTTATAATGGTAAACTATACCATGTCGAAATGTATGTATCATATACAATAATACAGAGAAAATGCAATGGTTCTGTCGTTGTTATGTTTAAAAACAGAATAATTACTGGCGCTAACATTTTATAAATTTAATTGTGGTTTTTGTGCTTAAAATCAGTGCCTTAACTCGCACTTGTTTTGTGCGTACTCGGTCAGAGAAACAGCCCGTAATCCACAACTAAACTTATGTGTGCCGAGAAGCAATGGTCGGCATAAATAACCATTGCATGCTGTAATTGAGATGGTGGAGTTCGCCAGCTGGTGAATGGCCCACCGGAGTCGTCTATTCAGGAGGGGGCT
>JAQIDF010000415.1 GCA_027858145.1 Prolixibacteraceae bacterium
TCAGATTCGCTGACGCAGTATTGCCATGAACCGGGAGTTGAAGCATCGCTGTGAGAAATAGTTGTTCCGGTACCAAATGGATCACCGTTATAATCTGTCCACGAGAGTGTTCCACCCGAACCGGTAGCGGTAATGTCAAGGTCGGTTGAGCCAATAACAACAGTTTTATCATTTACCGATGGGGTTGGTATTTGCCGTATTTTAATCGGATATCCGCTCGCATCGCTTGTTGATGTACAGTTTGTTGTTGGGTTGGTATATTCATAGGAAAGTGTGTAATTCCCTGGAGTATATGCACTCGGGTCAATGTCGGAAATAGGATTACCATCAATAAATAATTGTCCACCGGGAGAAAGTGTTGGTGTTACCAAACCTTCATTATGACAGATAACAGTGGGAGCCGAAAGCGTAACTGTTGGTAGTGGGTTAACCACAATAGGTTTTGTCAGCGTATTTGAACAGCCGTTTTCGGTAACTTCGTAGCTAATATCAATTGTTCCTTCAGTTGTAGGCGTGAATTCTGTTGTGCTCACATTTGTTCCGGAGAATGTGCCAGCGATAGGAGTTACAAATTGGCTTAGATCAACCGGGTCATCATTGAGACAGACATTATCCATATCGCTGAACGTGATGCTTGGACGAGGATATACCGTAACAGAAGATGTTACGGTGTTTTCACAGGAACCGTCGGAGTAGAGATATGAAATTGTACTTGTTGAGTTTGGTACAACCAAAGCCGGATTAAATTCATCGCCCACAACACCATCACCCGAGAATGTACCACCTTGTAAGTCGACATATGAAGTCAAATCAACAGGACTGTCATATTCGCACATATCGTCAATTGTAGAGAACACCGGTAAGGGTAATTCTCTGACAATTATTTGTGTTTCACTCGAATCAGCACAGAGAGTTGTTGGGTTTGTGTAGACATATTTAAAATTGTATGTTCCCGCAGTTGTCGGGTCAAATCCGGTGCATTGTGATGAAATGTCAAGACAGGTAACAATACCATCAGTCTGAGATTTATATGAAGAAAAATCTATAAAAGAACTGCCCTCACATACTTCAGAGGGAGGATTGAACGTGATAGAGGGAAGCGGATTAATTTTAAGGGTAATACTTGCTCTCGGACTTTCACAAGCTTCGGTATTATCATATTGAGAAACCTCAAATTGATAGGTTCCCACCGCTGTTTGTGTGGGCACAAAAGAGTTTGATGTGCTGTTTTGTTCTTCCGTCCCGCCAAAATACCAGATAATATCATTTCCTGCTGTTGCGGTAACGTCAAGCGTTTTAGCCAGCGGATCGCTGTCGCCGAAACACATTTCAACCAGTGTGTTGACAGGTGTTGGAGCGGTAACGGAGCAATCGGTAATCGTGAGAGTAACCGCTGTCGCTTCAGACAGACAGGAGCCTTCAACTTCTACCGCATAAAAGGTATATGTTCCGGGAATACCTTCGCCACCACTTATAACGAGAGTTTCATCAGCTTGATACGTATTTCCGATACCAACTTGCGAGGTGAGAGAGACATCATTATACCACACAATATTGGATCCTGTTGCCGAAATTTCCGGTACAGATGCTTGGTCGGTAATGAGGGTATATACTTCAGAAGCATTGGTACCGATAGGTTTTTGTGGATCGTATACCGTAATTGATTTTGCTATTTCATTATCACAGACACCGTCATCATATGTATATGTAATACTATATTCTTGATTTGGGGTAGCAAGAGCAGGATTAAATCCGGCAGACAGATCAAGAGCCGGAGCAGATGTGAAAGAGCCACCAGAAGGAATTGGGTTCATATTAATAAGTGCTGTTTCAGCACAAGCTTCATTTGGAAGAGTAAAATCAACCGTTGGTTTATCTTGCACGGTGATGTCAATTGTTTCAGAATCAGAGCAGCCGTTTATGGAATAATCATAGGTAATAGTATGAGTTCCCACATCCGCAATACTTGGGTCAAAGGAATCGCCACTTACTCCGTTTCCCGAGAATGTGCCGGTACCACCGCTTGGTGTGGCAGACGCAGAGAGGGTAATTGAGGCATTATCAACACAGAGCGGTGAAATAGCAGGGAATGTAATACTTGGATTTTCATTAACTGTTACATCAACTGACCCCACACTACTGATACAAGAACCTATTTGAACTTGCAGTTCGTATGTTCCGCTCGAAAGGAGTGTGGTAGATGAAATAATCGGATTTTGGTCAGCAGATGAGAACCCGTCAGGACCGGTCCAAATATATGTTGCACCGATTACTTCATCGGTCGAAAGTTCAATATTATCACCCACACATACCGGCGAATTACTTGTTGGCGCTGGTGTAGATGGCGGTGGCATTACCACCACATCAATAGTTGCTAGTTCACTTACACAGCCGTTAATTTCTATATTAACCGAATATGTACCACTATTAATTTCCTGTGCATTTGCAATAGAAATAGTATGTGTATCGGAATCATCAGAGAAATTATCCGGTCCTGTCCATGAGTAGTTTTGGGGAATAAACTCGCCATAACACGGATTCGGGAACATACCTGTCCAGCAATCGTCGGTAATGGTAAGTGTTTCGCCCACACATACAGGACCGTTTGATGATAAATCAGGAGCCGGAGGAGTTGGGTTTACCTCCACCACAATTTCCGCACGTTCGCTTTCGCAGCCATTTTCTGTTTGCGATACGAAATAAGATTCAGAACCTGCAATATCTGTAGCCGGAGTTGGCGCTGTAGCAGAGCTCGTACCAGCAGTTTC
>JAQIDF010000416.1 GCA_027858145.1 Prolixibacteraceae bacterium
GCCATTTCAACATTCTCATCAAGGGCTACATTGGCCTGAGCTTCGCGTAAATATGGCCACACATCGTTTGTGCCCGGAGTTTTATTTTCCTGACGGTAGTTGGCCAGCTGTACCATGTAAAACGACAGATCAGGATTGTCCCATTTCTCGCGCCAGTCTTTTATGAGTAGCCGCATCTGGTCTTCATAGCGTTTCGCTTCGGGCATGGCATCTGCATTCGATTCGCCCTGGTACCAAATTGCCCCTTTTATGGCATGTTTTATTATTGGGTTAATCATTCCGTTATACAATAATGTGGGATAATCATTGGGGAGTAGTACGCTGCTGCTTATTCCTTCCGGATTTTGAGGGGTGGGTGTATCGTCTTTCTTTATCTTCCATTTTCCTGATAGCTCAATGCGGGTTGTGCCATCGGTGATGTACATCTCACGTTCTGAGCCATGAAAACCACCTCCGCCGGTGTAGTCTTCTACTCTTACGGTAATGGTGTTTTCACCTTTGCGGATTAAACCTTTGGGGATTTTATATGTACGTACACGATTATATTGGTTATAGGTTTTACCAACACGTGCTTCGTTAATCCATGTGATGTCACTGTCATCAATTCGTGCCAGCCATATTGATGCTTTTTCGGTATCGAAGTTTTCGGGTATTTTAACTTTTTTACGGTACCAGGCAATGCCATCAAAGCTATCCCATTCGGCTTGTGTTTCCCAAACTTGTGGTTGAGAAAATGCCATCCATTCTTTATCATCATACTTTTCTTCGATATACGAATGGTGATAATTTGGATTTTGTACTTCTTTTAATTTAGCCTGATAAATGTTGAATACTTCTTTTTGTTTTTTGGCAATTTCTTCAATATTAACATCTTTCAGGTCTTTGGCCCATTCAGCCATGAAAGGATCGTTTTCAACCGTTTCAGGACTTATCCAGGTCTCGATGATTGTCCCGCCCCAGTTTGAACTGATTAAACCAACCGGAACACCGGTTTCGAGGTGTATGTTTTTGCCAAAATGATAACCTACGGCTGAAAAAGAGGCCGCGGTTTCAGGACTGCATATATGCCATTCTGCCGGAGCTGTATCATTGGCCGGTTCTACAGCGGCGTTGTTTTCAACCTTAAAAAGCCTGATTTCAGAGTAATTTGCATTCTGAACTTCTTCAGAGCCACGGTTGGTTTCAATTAAAGGCCATTCCATGTTCGATTGCCCCGAGCATACCCATACATCACCCACAAGAATGTTTTCAAGAATAATTCGGTTTTTACCTTTAATAGATAGTTCGTAAGGGCCTCCGGCTTTTCCGGTTGGTACTTTTACCGACCATTTGCCTTGTATGTTCGTTGTTGTTTCATGTGAATTACCTCTGAATGTTACCGTAATGCTTTCGTTGCTGTCTGCCCATCCCCAAATATTGGTTTCGGTGTTACGTTGTAATACCATATTGGAGCTTAGCACATGAGGAATTTTTACATTTGCCATTATTGACGTGCTTGTAAAAATTGATACAAATAGTATAAGTAATGGTCGTTTCATAAGAATTATTTTTTGTTATTGACATGCTAAGTTATACAAAAAACGATAAAGCTGTTTGGTTTTCGTTTTTGTAAGTTTCAATAACCTCTTTTGCAAATATGCAATGATGCGATAGAATTACAGCCAGATGTTTGTTGCGGTAAATGACAAAATGAGGGGGTAAATGTTGCAAAATGTTTTATTCCGAATGATTACTATTGTTTCAATTTGTTTAAAAAAATCAGTAAAGCATACAATTTTATCATTTTTAATGATATTTTTGTGGCAAAGTGATTGATTGGATTCGCTTTATTAAAATTTGAATGAATGAAAGTCCCATTTTTTAGAGGGGGCTTTTTTAAAATTATAGAAGTATGAAGTTAACGATACCTGAAGGGTATAGTCCTTTACAAGATCCGGTACAAACCGAGCGTGCCATAAAGATGGTAAAAGATTTTTTTCAGTCAAATTTGTCATCTGAAATGCGACTAAGGCGTGTTACAGCACCTTTGTTTGTATTACGGGGAACCGGAATTAATGATGATTTGAATGGAACTGAGCGTGCCGTAAATTTCCCCATAAAAGATATGGATGACCAGGTGGCTGAAGTAGTACACTCATTAGCAAAGTGGAAACGAATGACATTGGGGAAGCTTGATATATCTTCAGGATACGGATTGTATACAGATATGAATGCCATCAGGGCTGACGAAGAGCTCACAAATATTCATTCATTGTATGTTGATCAGTGGGATTGGGAAGTTGTAATGGATAAAGAGCAACGGAATATCGAGTTTTTGAAACGGGTTGTTAACCGCCTGTTTGAAGTGTTTAAAAGAACAGAATATCAGATTTTTGAAGAGTATCGTGAGCTTGAACCTCAGTTGCCCGAACATATTACATTTTTACATACCGAAGAATTGTTGGAGATGTACCCTGATAAAACGCCTTTTGAAAGGGAGACAGAAGCAGCAAAAAAATATGGTGCAATATTTATTATAGGCATTGGTGGTGTTATGTCTAATGGTAAAAAACATGATGGCCGTGCGCCCGATTACGATGACTGGTCAACCGAAACCGTTAATGGATTTAAAGGTTTGAATGGTGACATTGTAATCTGGAACCCCATTTTGGAAAGAGCTTTTGAGATTTCTTCGATGGGAATCCGGGTTGATAAAAAAGCTTTGTTGCATCAGCTGGAGCATGAAGATAAGATTGAACGTAAAGAACTACTATTTCATAAAATGTTGCTGAATGATCAATTACCATTGACTTTTGGAGGTGGAATCGGTCAGTCGCGCCTGTGCATGTATTTCTTGCGTAAAGCGCATATTGGTGAAGTTCAGGCTTCATTGTGGCCCGACGAAATGATTGAAAAATGTGAGGCCAATAAAATCTTTCTGATGTAGAATTAATCACGTATTCAAAATAAAGGAGAAAGTCCGGGCATGTTGTGTCCGGACTTTTTTTGATACAATAACTTTAAAAATATACTATGGTTGAATGATTTTAGGGAAACATAAACTATATTAGGAATAATGCAGCCTGACCCGCTTTATTCACCAAATTGGATAAAGGTGAATGCAAAAGCGGGTTGCCCCGACTTAGCTTAGCCCAGTTTTGTGTAACAAAATTGGTTGCGAAACTTAGTCGCTGTCGGAGACAGAAATTATTCTTATGAATAATTGGATCTAATTTATCGTGCAAGTAAATCTAGGGGTTGCTGTACTATTTTTGAAAATGTATCTTTGTGGACATTTTAAAAATTGACAGCAATGGATCGACAAAACGTAAGGGTGAGATTTGCCCCAAGCCCAACCGGGCCTTTACATATAGGTGGTGTTCGTACCGCTTTGTTTAATTATTTGTTTGCCCGTAAACATAACGGAACCTTTATTTTACGTATCGAAGATACTGATCAGACACGTTACGTGCCGGGTGCTGAAGCGTATATAATGGAGTCTCTCGGGTGGTGTGGAATCGAAATTGATGAAGGTGTTACTGAGGGTGGCAGGTTTGGTCCATACCGTCAATCGGAACGAAAGGATATTTATAAGGAATATGCTCTTGAGTTGATTGAAAATGGCAATGCTTATTATGCTTTCGACACAGCTGAAGAACTTGATGCCATAAGATCTGATTTTGAATCGAAAGGCGAAACGTTTACCTATAACAGTCAGACCCGTGGCAGTTTGAAAAATTCACTTACGCTTTCAGCTGGTGAGGTACAGAAAAGAATTGATGCAGGCGAGAAATTTGTTGTCAGGTTCAAGATGCCCGATAATATTGATGTTACCGATAACGATATTGTTCGTGGCCCGGTAACGTTTAATTCCGATCGTCTTGACGATAAAATTCTTTTTAAATCTGATGGAATGCCAACTTATCACCTGGCAAATGTTGTAGATGACCACCTGATGGAAATAACCCATGTAATTCGTGGTGAAGAATGGTTGCCTTCGATGCCTTTACATGTTCTTTTGTATGAGAAATTAGGTTGGGAGAAACCTGAATTTGCCCACTTGCCGTTGATACTGAAGCCGGTAGGTAAAGGAAAGCTGAGCAAACGCGATGGCGAAAAAATGGGTTTCCCGGTATTCCCGTTGCAATGGACTGACCCAAAAACAGGTGACGTTTCAAAAGGATACCGCGAAGATGGGTATTTCCCCGAAGCTTTTATTAATCTTTTAGCCCTTCTGGGCTGGAATCCGGGAACCGAGCAAGAATTGTTTAGCATGTCTGAGCTTATCGAAGCTTTCGATTTAACCCGTGTTGGAAAATCGGGCTCGAAGTTCGATCCTGAAAAGGCTAAGTGGTTTAATCATCAATACATGATGAATAAAAACGATGAAGAGCTTGCTGAACAGTTTATGGCATTGTTAAAAATCAAGCAAATTGATGCTGATAAGGATTATATAGCTAAAGTAATGGGTATGCTTAAAGAGCGTGCAACCTTTATTACCGATATTTGGGAGCAAGGATATTACTTCTTTAAATGCCCCGAAGAATATGATGCAAAAACAGTTAAGAAACGCTGGAAAGCCGGTGTTCCGGAAATAATGACTGAGATTCTTGAATTTCTAAAAGCATATGATGGAGAATGGCAGGCCGTGCCGTTAAAAGAACAATTCTCAGCTTTTGTAAATGAAAAAGAATGGGGTTTTGGCGTTGTAATGAATGCTTTCAGGCTTTGTATTGTTGGTGCCGCTATGGGAGCCGATCTTTTTGAGATTTGCGAAATGATTGGTCGTGGCGACACCATTGCGCGCATCGAAAAAGGGTTGACTACGCTTGAAATAAAGTAAATAACGGAGAATCACATAAAACAAAGGCTGCTCGATATATCGGACAGCCTTTTTTTTATAAGATTTTTAACTCGTTATTGATCAATACTCATCTTCATTAAAGAAGAAATCGTCTTTGCTCGGATAATCCGGCCAGATATCTTCTATCGATTCGTAAATTTCACCTTCATCTTCAATTTCCTGAAGGTTTTCAATTACTTCAAGCGGTGCACCCGAACGGATTCCATAGTCAATTAATTCATCCTTGCTCGCGGGCCAGGGCGCATCTTCCAGTTTTGAGGCTAATTCTAGTGTCCAGTACATAGTTAATTATGATTAACAGTATTCCTTGAAATTAAGTGCGAATATAAAAAATATTTTTAACTAAAAAACAACAATATGGGTTAACCATTGGTTCTATTCCATATTGTTTCGTTTTGTGAATTTTTGAAATTGTTGTAACGGGCTAGAACAAAGAGATAGTCTGATAATCTGTTGATGAACATTAAAACATGTTGGTCAATATTTTCTTCCTCAGATATTGTTGTAATACGTCGTTCAGCTCTTCTGCAAACCGTGCGTGCTACATGGGTTTGTGCTGCCGATGGGGTGCCGCCTGGAAGGATAAAGTTTGTTAAAGCTGGCATTTGTTCCTGCATGCGGTCAATTTCTTTCTCTATTTTTTCAATGTCGTTGCCATCGCATTCCAGAGTAACTCTCAAATTCGATTTTTCCGGGTCCGTTGCCAGATACGAACCAATGACAAACAGTTTATTTTGTATCAAATCTAACGTAGAGCTTACTTCTTTTTCGATTGGGGTTGCTTTTATCATACCAATCCACGAATTAAGTTCGTCAACAGTGCCATAAGCTTCAAGCCGGCGGTCTGTTTTTTCTACCCGTGTGCCACCGATTAGCCCCGAAGTACCATTGTCGCCGGTTTTGGTGTATATCTTAAATTCTTTATCCATAACGCGATTTTTTTAAAGAAAGACAAAGTAAAGGGAAATTGGTTCGATATGCGAATGCTTTGTGAATAAAAAAATGTAACGGGATGTTTTTTTCCGGCGGGTTAATAATATCTTTGTTATATGGCATCCAAGTTATTGCAGGATATTAAATTTTTACCCGGGGTAGGGCCGAAAAGAGCTGAACTTCTTGAGTCAGAGCTTGGCATCTATACCTTTAACGATTTGCTGTATTATTTCCCTTATAAATATGTTGACCGGACAAAGTTTTACAACGTGAGGGATGTAAACGGCAATATGCCCCATGTGCAGATTATCGGGAAAATATCAGCACTGCAAAAAACAGGCGAAGGGCACAAGGCCAGGCTTAATGGTGTTTTTACTGATGGTACAGGTTCGCTTGAACTTGTTTGGTTTAAAGGGATAAAATGGGTAGTGAATAACCTAAAAAAGGATCATCCTTATGTCTTATTTGGAAAACCTTCGCTTTTTAACGGACGCGTAAATGTTGTTCATCCAGAACTTGATGAATACAAGGAAGGGGAACAGACTACCGCTGGTGCTATTCAGGCTTTCTATAACACTACTGAGAAAATGAAAAAGAATTATCTCAGTTCAAAAGCCATTTTGAAATTGCAAATGAATCTGGCACCTTTAATCCGAAGTGAATTAAGTGAAACTTTGCCGGCATGGTTTGTAAAAAAGTTTAAATTAATGCCTCTGCGTGAAGCCCTCTATTTTATTCATTTTCCCGATAATAACGAACGTTTACGAAATGCGCAGTTCCGGCTCAAGTTTGAAGAACTTTTCTATATTCAACTTAAAATTTTAAGCCTAAAATCGAACCGTACACAAAAGTTTAAGGGGCATATTTTTCAGGTGATTGGTGACAAGTTCAATTCATTTTATCATCAGTGTTTGCCGTTTGAAATGACCGGAGCCCAGAAGAAAGTGATACGTGAAATAAGGCGCGATGTGGGGGCGGGGCATCAGATGAACCGGCTTTTACAAGGCGATGTGGGGAGTGGAAAAACGTTGGTTGCTCTTATGTGCATGCTTATGGCGCTCGACAATAATACACAGGCCGGTTTAATGGCTCCTACCGAAATACTGGCCACGCAGCATTATAAAACATTGCAGGAAATGCTGGCACCGCTTAATCTGAACGTGCGCTTGCTAACCGGCTCAACAAAAACGAAAGACCGAAAAATTATTCATAGTGAATTGCTTGATGGTACGCTCGATATTTTGATTGGCACACATGCATTAATCGAGGCTAAAGTGGCATTCAAGAACCTTGGCTTTGTGGTTATCGATGAGCAACACCGGTTTGGAGTGGCTCAGCGTGCCAAATTATGGCAAAAAAACACCATACCACCACACGTGCTGGTAATGACGGCCACGCCTATCCCGCGAACACTGGCGATGACAGTTTACGGCGATCTGGATGTTTCGGTTATTGATGAATTGCCACCCGGGCGGAAGCCAGTGAAAACAATGCACTTTTATGATAACAAGCGTAAACGGATGTTTCAGTTCATTAGGGAAGAAATTCGTAAGGGGCGGCAGGTTTACTTTGTATTCCCGCTAATTGAAGAATCTGAAAAGCTGGACTATAAAAATTTACAGAGCGGTTTTGAAACCATGAAAAAAGTTTTCCCGGAAAATGAAATCGGGATGGTGCACGGGCGGATGAAACCCGCTGAAAAGGACGAAGAAATGATGCGTTTCAAAAACCGTGAAACACAAATTTTGGTGTCAACTACTGTTATTGAAGTAGGGGTTGATGTGCCTAATGCCAGCGTGATGGTTATCGAGAGTGCCGAGCGCTTTGGCCTTTCGCAGTTGCATCAGTTAAGGGGCAGGGTTGGCCGTGGTGCCGACCAGTCGTACTGCATACTGATGTCATCTTACAAGCTGTCGAAAGAAAGTACCATTCGCTTAGAAACAATGGTGCGAACCACCGATGGCTTCGAAATTGCCGAAACCGACATGAAGTTACGTGGCCCCGGCGATATGGAAGGCACTCAGCAAAGCGGGCTCGGCTTTAACCTGAAAATTGCCAATATCAGCCGCGATGGTGAGTTGTTGCAACATGCCCGCAATGTAGCTACCGACATTATTGATAATGATCCGCTCTTGCAACATGAATTGAATAATCTTTTCAGGGTGCAACTTAAGAAAATGAAGAATACAAAGTTTAACTGGAGCGTAATTAGTTAGCAACTGAGATGTTAATAATTGCTTCGTTTTAGTTTAACATTCATCCAAATGTATTGCATTATTTTTGAAACAAAAAGAAATCATAATGAAGCAAAGAAATATAGTAACATCAATATTGGTTTTAGTAACTCTAATAATATCAGGAACCGGTAACATGGCAAAGGCTCAAAATACATTTATTGCTCACCGTGGTGCTTCATATCTGGCACCTGAAAATACACTGGCCTCGGCTAAGCTTGCCTGGGAACTTGGTGTCGATGCTGTGGAGGTTGATGTTTATTTGTCGGCCGATAACCGTGTTATGGTTATACATGATAAGACAACAAAGCGGACATCTGGAGATGGAACAAATTATAAAGTCGCTAAAACCAATTCAGATGTTCTTCGCACAATTGATGTTGGTTCTTATAAATCAGAGAAATATTCGGGTGAAAAGATACCTTTTATTGAAGAGATTATTGAGACGGTTCCGGATAAAAAAACATTAGTAATTGAAATAAAGTATGGTGCTGAAGTCTTGCCGGTACT
>JAQIDF010000482.1 GCA_027858145.1 Prolixibacteraceae bacterium
CCTTTGAATCCGACTGCTTCGGATATGATTTGTTTTGAATTTTTATCGAATTATACGGTTGATAGTGAATTTGAGGTGTATAGCTCGCAAACAGGTGGCACCGCTTTGCAAACATTATCTATTGATGCTGCAACCGGTTTAGGTGAGTTTTGTGTAACCGGTGATAATGTTACCGCAACAGAGCGATCAACAGATACAATTTATACGATTTATCTTGAGGATATTACGACTATTGGTGGTGCGGTGTTGGAAAGTATTAATTTAGCCCAATCAGGCAGTCCGCAAGATCAAAAATTAATTCTTGAGGCATGGAAACCTATTGCTTTGCAGTCTTTTGATATGGACTTTAAGTCTTATTTTGGTACAGCAACCGGTGTTGTGACGCCAATTATTTATAATGTAGATAAAAACACTAATGGACAGGAAGTTTCAGGTTCTGTTTTTCATTCCGGAACTCCTCAAACTATTACATTTGAAGATACGCCAACAACGGTAACTATTGATTTGGAAGGTGTTGAATTGCCTGCAAATCCTGTTCGTGGATCTAAATATATATTGGCTTTTACTTATTCTGGTGATGGTACCAATATTTTTTATACCGAATTAGGTGCTAATCAACCTGACAACAGTCCTCTTCTTGTTACTCCACAAGAAGATAATATTGATGGTGGAACTCTTCTTGTTATTGGTGCATTGGAAAATTCAGGTGATAATATGAGTAATAAATCTGTTTTTAAAAATATTCAGTTTAATAGTTTATCATCTTACGATTGCGGTCGTATGCCAATAACGTCTCTCTATTATTGTCCACCATGTACAAAACCCGATAATTTCACCATTTCTATTATTGATACTGATTCAACTTTATGTCCGGATGAATCGACCGTGCTTGAAACTTCTCCTGCTCAGTCTGATGCTACGCAGTTTAGTTTTGAATGGTACAAAGATGCTGTGACAAGCACATCAATAGCTACTGCTACAAAAATTGATGGGCCGACAAGTGGTATTGCTTCAACTTCATGGCCTGTTAATCATGGAGAGGAAGGAACATATTATGTGCGTGTCTTGGATAAAGATAATCCTACATCTTCGGCTTGTTTTAAGGAAGCTTCGATAGTTGTAAAAGATGCGGTAAAACCTGAGTTTACTATAAGTGGCGGTGATGAATATTGTTACGGAGATCCTGTTCTCCCTGTTTCAGTTGAATTCACTGCCGGTGTAGCTCCATTTGATATTGAATGGGATGTTGCGTCAGCAACAACCAGCTCAAATTCAGAAACCGGTATAAGTTCTTCAACATTTGATTTGGGAACAGATGAAGGTACATATTCGGTTACTGCTTTGTCTGATAAATATTGTGATGCTGATGCGAATCCGGCAAATGAAACTATAAAAATCAACCCAATACCTGAGGGGAGTATTACCTATAATAAATTAGAGTATTGTGCACCGACCAGTGATGTAACCTTAACGGTAGAACCGAAACTGGGAGTAGACTTAACCGGAGCAAATTATACCTGGTATAAAGACGGAGGTGTCACTACGGGATCAACAGCCACCAAATCAACCGCAACGGCGGGTGTCTATTATGTGGTAATAGAATTAAGTGGCTGTGAATATACCACCGACCAGGTAACGGTTATAGAAAATCCACGTCCGACTTATACAATAAGTGGTGGAGACATCTATTGTGAGGATGATGCGATAGCAGATGTTACGATAGAATTTACGGGCACCGCACCCTTTAGTTTTGATGAAAATCAGACCGGAACGGGTAAATCAAGTGCCACGACTACATATACGATAACGCCTCCGACAACAGCGGGCACGTATACGTATCAACCAACAAATATTACTGATGCTAATGGTTGTTCTGCAGCGGCAAGTACGGACAATACGATAGTGGAGATTAACCCCACTCCGGATGCTCCTACAGCAGCGGATCACACCTATTGTGTAGGTTCAACGGTTAATCCGCTCACGGCAACGGGAGAAAGCACGGCGACTTTCCATTGGTATAATGAATTAACAAACGGAACAGAATATGGAAGTGTACCGACATTAACGACGGAAGCTCCTAAAACAGAATATTATTATGTATCGCAAGAGGTTGCAAGCTGTGAGAGTGAGAGAGAAGAAGTAGAAGTTGTTGTCAATGACACATTGGAGCCGGTAGTTTCAGACATAGCAATATGTGAGGATGGCAGTGATAATTTAAGTGTAAGCGGCGGAACCTTTACCTCTCATACGTGGAGTGGTGGCGGAGTTGGTTATTTAAGCAGCACGAGTCTTTCGAGCCCTGAATTTAGCGGTGCAACAGCCGGAGATTATACGGTACGAGTAACGGTAAGTGATGCGATAGGTTGTGAGGGTTCAGGAGAGGGAACTATTACGGTATATCCTTTACCGGAAGCGAGTATAACACCGGATCCGCTTGAGATATG
This sequence comes from Prolixibacteraceae bacterium, assembly GCA_027858145.1. Lineage (GTDB taxonomy): Bacteria > Bacteroidota > Bacteroidia > Bacteroidales > Prolixibacteraceae > Roseimarinus. The sequence goes on from JAQIDF010000482.1 coordinate 2,445, forward strand.
TGCGGGTGAGACAAGCGAGATAACAGCATCTATAACATATCCCAATGGAACGCCCACCAATTCAAATGGCACGGGTACGTGGAGTGGAACAGGCGTAAGTAAAATAGATGAAACGACTGCAGAATTTTCAGCGAGTGCAAGCGGTACGATAACATATAGTTATACTAGTGGAGATGGGTGTACAACAGCAACACCGGCAATGACATCAGTAACGGTAAATGCGATACCGGATGCGCCAACTGTAAACGATGCAGAGTATTGTATTGAAGACACACCGGCAGCTCTTGATTACAGCGGAGAAACCGGAGCAACATTTTACTGGTATACAGATATATTAGCAGCAAAAGGAACAGGAAGTACAACAGTTCCAACCGTAAGCACGGCAAGTGATGGTCCACAAACATATTATGTATCACAAGAGGTTTCAGGATGCGAAAGTGATAAAGCAACGATAACCATAACAGTACATGATAATCCGACACCGATAATAACAGGAAATACGGGAATCAATGAATTTGAAGTATGTTATGGTGATGATATAGCTTTATCCACAACAGAAACATATTCAATATATACATGGAGTGGCACAGGTGTGACATATTTAAATAGTACGTCTCTTCAAAATCCGACATTTAGCGGTCCTGCACCAAGTGGCGTATCAGAAGATTATACAATAGAATTAGAGGTTGAAGATGGTAATGAATGTATAGGAATAACAAGTCAAACGGTAAGTATTCATGCAGTACCAACGGCAAGTATATCTTCTGTAGACCAAGAATTTTGTATAGATGTAAGCACAGCAGAAGAAATTACCGCAACACTTACTCCAACAGGCATAAGCGGAACAGGAACGTGGAGTACAAATGTAACAAAACAAAGCGAAACGACAGCCGATTTTACACCAAGTGATAATACTGCAACAACGCATACGATAACATATGATTTTGAAAGTGATTTTGGCTGTTCAGCAACACAGGACACATGGGATATGACAGTATATGCATTACCAACGGTAGGCATAAGCCCAAGTCGTATAAATGCCTGCGAGAGTGGAAATAATAGTGGTGTGATAAACATTACTCCAACGGGAACAGCAGCAACGGGTACACTTACTTATAGCAGTGCAACGGCAACGGTAGACGGATCAACAGGAGCGCTTGACCCAACAGCCAACACAGTTGGAGTACATACTATAGAGTTGGCATATGAAGACGCCAATGGTTGTACGGATAATGCGACAACCGATATAGAGGTACATGCACTTCCGGTGGTAAATTTTGGAACCAACCCCGAAGAGTTGTGTTATAATACATCGGCAATAGATTTAGATGTGAGTCCGGATCCGTCGACAGCAACAAGTTATAATTTTACGGGGACAACTGCCCCCAATAGTGCAAATTTTGACCCATCGGCAGTAATTCCGGGCGTGCAAAACTTCACGTACACGTATCAAGATACGTATGAGTGTGAGAATAGTGCAACGGAGTCTCTGGAAGTTATTATGGTAAATCCGCCGACAGTAGATGCACCAAATCC
>JAQIDF010000483.1 GCA_027858145.1 Prolixibacteraceae bacterium
AGCTGCCACCGAAGCATAAATTTGTCCCATCGCGTACCACCCGTTCACACCAACAGACCCTGACATACCCTCGCACCTTGTTCCTTCTCCATAATTTAGCAAAGCCATATCAAAACCCACCAGAGCTGATACTTTGCCATAAAAAATCAGATAGGGTTTCCGACCGGTTTCGAAGCTTGAACTTGCGCCAAAGGCAAAGCCGTCGCCCATTTCAATTGCAGGATTACGATATACCGTATAATCAGGAAACAATTCAAGAATTTGAGATGGAAGCTGTGGCGAAGGAAGATCCTGTCCAATCATAAAATAACCATCAGTACTAAGCCAACTGTCTAAATCAATACTAATACGGTTCGACGGTTCCCCCACCTTAACATACCATAAGTCAGGATCGAAGTGAGCGGTCATTTGCCCTCCACCATCCAAAGGACTTGCATTAATATCTACATCAAAAACACCATGGAATGTCTGTTCCGGAAAATTATATTCCATATCCATGTCGGCCAGTATTTTTGCCTTGTTCCTGCCAGCAACACCACACAACATGTAACCTTTACCAGTAAGCGATATAGTACCAATACCCCCGTCTGACAAGAATTGTGCATCCAACCCGACATCGCCATTAAAAGCTTCTGGTGAAGGATGTGTGCCCATTACCATTGAAGCACTCAAGCCTAAATCAACGCTATTATCGGGTTCATATGAAAAACCTGAGTGGGCACTACCGGGTGATGTGCTATTACCAGAAGCTGCCTCCTCTTCATCAAGAACAACCTCCCCTGTTTTACTCATGTGGTACCACGCACCACCACCAAAACCATAAACACCCAGGCCCGAGAACAATGGCACTCCCTCATTAAACATGGCCTTACCATCTACATACCAATAACGGTAGTTATTTACCGATCCAAATTGCGCTGTAGCCTCAACGGTTGCCTGATCGATAAAAGTTGCAGTAACCCCACCCATGAAACCATCGCCAAATGTAGCATGCGAATCGTATAGCATCAGACCGCCGTCAATTACCACAGCTCCTAAATCAGCATCAATACCAATTGAATCAAGATCTACCCCGTCGAAAACAAAGCGCTGCGGACCCGGTTCAGTCGATAACTTGCCCCAAATACTTAGTCTGGTAGTGCCACTGATGGCATTTGCGCCATCCTGCAAGCCAACAGTTAAATCAAATTGCAGCCCCGCACCAATTCCACCATCACGGCTTCCGGTTACCATATCAATATTATTGATGGAAATCGGAAACCCCGACATACCGTGCTGCGGGCTTGCCATGCTCCAATCCCCGTTTTCAATGATAGAACCATAATTCATTACTTTAAGATTTTTAAACTTTACTCCCTTAATATTTAATTTTGAAAGTCCGCCAAGACTTCCCGGTATCGTCACAGAACCCGACAGGTCAGCAATTGCTTTAAACTTGTTCATTTCATCGTTGTGCATCTCAATCGTTGATGTATTCAGCAAATTAAAATCAGCTTTACCAAACATATCAACCTTGAATGTATCTTTTGGGCTTATTGAAAACTGGTACATAACATCGCGGGTATGCGTGCTTGAATTATCTGTCATATCTTTGGCTATAACCCCTGAATAATAGAGGCAGGAATCAGCAATAGACATTCTTAACCGCCCTCCCATTGATCCCGACTGCAATGAACTACTAAGCATATCAATCCTTAGTGAATCGATACTGGCTCCCCATCCACCAAAGTCGCCCTTGGGATATTGGATAAGATTAGTACCAATAATTGACCCCGAAAATCCTAACTCATCGATAAGGACATTTTCAACAGCAAAAGTTGGGTGATTATTTTTGAAAGTCTTAAAATCATCGGGTAATGAAACGGTTGCCCGTTTAATATAAAAGCCTTTCCAATTAGCTGTTTTCTTTCCGGTGTAATGTTCAGGAAACACCATAGCTGTTGGGTTCAAAGCATCTGACCAATCGTAAACCACTTCATCGACAGTCATTTTATACCCATCGGCATCTGCAAGGACAAATTCGTCGATCGCTGCACTTGCCAGCCATTGCCACGAACTACCATATTTGCGGGCACGTGCTTTAAAATGCGCACTAACCCTTGAAGCCGGATCGGTATTTTCTGCGGGTTTCATCCAATTACGCGGAAAAGTGACATCAGCGGCAATGGTCATGTCGCTGAGCGAAGTACAGTCCCACATTACATAAGTGCCCGAATCGCTTGGTGTTGGGGCCTTAAATAAGAAGCTCCACGAATCACTACTATCATAACCAAAATCCTGGGCGAGATACAAGATCACCTTCTCCATTCCGCCAAACCCATCATTATGAAAACAAATATTTTTAGCACCAAAGCCCAATCCCACATCGGGACCTAACGATGGCAATTCAACATAAGTTGCCACATTCATTTCGCCATGAGTTGGCGTAAACTTCATACCAACAATGCCAATAATAAAATTATATCCGTCCCAGTTATGATCGTAGCCCAAAGGCAGCGTAACAGCTTCAGAACCGGTAAAACCACTCACCAGTTTACCCAAACTCGACGAATGTTCATGAATTTCTTTAAACTTTAATTGGTCGGAAGCAAAACCATATGCTTTATCCTGAAAATCATTTCCTTCCTGTTTTGTATAAGGCGCATCGGTATCAACTTTTGCAAAAGCCTCCCCTTCAAAAACTTTTTTGTCGCTATTAACTTTCAAGCCATTAAACTCAACAAGGACATTTGCTTTTATGTAAGGAATCTTAATTGTACCTGTACCCGAAAGACCCGATGGATCACCCGAAACCGAAATCAACTTTAAATCGAATTTTCCGATTTTAATCGTACTATCCTTAGCTAATGTTTGGCTACCGGCAGTTGTATTGGAGGGTGCTTCGGCATAGCAGTCACCGGGGCAACTGTTTTTATTTTTATCCGACTCAAGTAATTGAAATACGCCATCATTTGAAATCAGCGAATCAGCCCCACATACATCTCCGTCTTTCCGTATAGAATCTTTATCGTATTTTAATTTCATGTTCCATACATAATACGAATTCAACTTTCCTTCAAAAGATTTTGATTTTGAGCCACCATTAATAAAATTGATATCAAGACGCGTATTACCGTTTATGTCGGGTGCATATGCATACAATATCGAGTCAGCATTCCCTTTAAATGTCGTATCAATTTTTGCTTTCGAGAGTTTGGCATTTTCGGTGCTTTGCGATTCACCGGATTTTTCCCACAATCTGAATCGTCCGCCTTTAATATGCTTTTTCTTAATTTCAGGTTTCACCGTTACAGCAAAACGTGGCTTTTTATTATTATTCCAAACACCATCGTTAGCCGGCTGAAACACTTCAAGCTCAAAACAGTTATAGATAGAATCGGGTACAATTTTAATTTTCCTTGCCGAAGAAGTATAATATGCCGAATCGGCTTTATCCATATATTTAAACCGCCAAAAATATGAGCCTGTATCTGATACCGCGTTAAGATTGCTTGATATTTTATTGAATAATGCATCCCAATTCGCACCGGTTAAAATTTCGTTTTCAGGAACATTCAAGTCTTTTGTTTGTAGTAATGAATCAAAATTTTCTTTTTTAGATAATTCAAATCGTAGCTTAGCACCTGCATTTGAATACGAGTTTGCAGCATGAAAAAGCGGATTTTCAAGCTCGACCGTACTAAGCATGTTAAGATTATTTGGTTCAGGAATCGTTAATTCGAGGTTTATTTTATGGTTAGCCCGAATCGACGTATCGGCCTTGGGCAATAATGATGCAGGCTTTTTCAGTCCAATTACAAAAGCTGTTTCGCTGGTTGTTTTGGTAAACGAAGAACCATCGGTATTGGTAAAAACGGCTTCAACATTCCAATAATATTTTTTTCCGGTCTGCAGATTCTGCATCCATGGTGGAAACGATTTATTCGCATCAAGATTTGCCACTATCCATCCCGATTTATTTGCTTCAGTAAGATTTTGAGAAGACATTGGCCCTTCGGCAAACTGTACCTCATGGCTGTTAGTATAAACTTCAGATGAAGATTCATCGTGAACCGTCAGGTTTACATTAATGATACGCACATGTTGTGAAGGCGGTGTTAATGCAACCATTAAATGAGGTGTAAGCCACGGTATTGTATCATTATTTTCAGGATAGACATTATCCAACATTGCAAATTCCCCGCTTATATCTTCGAGCCGGAAAATACCAGGCTCGCTTAACCCCCGGTTCGAAGAGGCCGGATTGTTATTTACATCAAAAGCCTGAACAATCCATACAAAACGGTTTACACCCGGGAAATAATCAAATGACATATCGCTTGGTAAATATTGATAAGTACTTGAATAAATGTCATTTTTCTCAAAAAGCACCTGGTTGCGTTCAATAGCTTCACGCGGGCCTTGTCCGGAAAAAACAGGGCATATTTTCAACTTGTATTTGATTTGATTTCGCCCCGGGTTATAATTAACAACCGGGGTCCATGTAAATACAGGGTATTGATTAACAATCACTTCATCATCAACAGGCATAATTAACACGGGGGGTTCGGGGATCAATATTGAAAAACCCGTACAATACTCTTCCCCAATAGTTATGTTTTCGCCCATCTGATTGTATACCGAGATACACATCTCGTAATTACCCTCGGGAATAGAATTGGTAAATACAGCAAGCCGTTGAAGTCGCGAATCGAAATTCACAGAATTAACGTTAAACACCCTGTCGCCACCCAACACATTCACCGAAGGTGCAGAAGGGACATTAAATCTTGGAATTACCGGACTTTTTATATCAGTTCTAGCTACGGTATTCCCCGAATCATCAAATATTGAAAAACCAAGGAAACAATTTTGATACTCAGTTGAAGTGGTATTTGTAATAATCACCTGGATTACCGTAGGATCTTCGGCCCAAACCGAAATTTCTGAAGGAATTGGATTTCTGACTATAATTTTCACATCAACCTGTGAAAAAACATCGGTTGCTACAATGCCCAACAGAAGTATAGCTATGCAGAATGCTTTTTTCATAGAGAGGTCTTTTAATTAGCAAACTTCTGGCCTTGTTCTTAAATAATTATCTATGAAGTTACGATAAAACAATGACAAATAACAGTAATACTTTATAAATGAAACATATGAGTGTGTAACTGCAGGTATCTATTATGCAATCATCAGTAATTTTATATTTTATTACTAATCAAGCTGTAACTTTAAAAAGGCTTTCTTTTTAGGTTGAATTATGAGAAAAAGATTCGAGCAACAATTATCTATAGGCAGGTTGTTAATTGAAGACACTCAAATCCCTACAGCAAAAAGAAGCGGTGCTTTACCGGGACTGTGCGCTGCTTAAAAATAGATTTATACAAATACGGAATATAACGAGAAGATATTCAGTGTATTATCCAACCTTTGATGATTGACATGACACTAGCATACTATTCCCTTGACCCTCTGCGCCCTCTTGCGTTCTCCGGTGTTTTTAAAATAGCAGCCCGAAGCTTAAAATTACCATTGAGCTCCATATGTGGGATTATGCGAGTTTCATAATATTTCATCTGCCAAACGGCTCTACTGGCTCGGTTTTGCAAAACGTACCGTCTCTATCTCCCTCTTCCACATTGTAATCCAAACATTACTAAACAGCAAAGCCCGGCTTTAAAAAAAACCGGGCTTTGTAATTCATATGTAGAAGTGTCAGCAAGAAAACTACCTTTTTTTCAAGTGCTTGAAGGAATCATGTGACATTATTGTGGGGAAGGATATAAAATTGAATTTTGTTCCCACCGTTTGTCATCTCGACGAAACTAAAATCACGTGAAATGAAATCCCATAGTTTAACCTTTTTATTTATGGACAGCCTATAGGATAGAGTTTGGCTTAGGCTAATTTATAAAAACAGAGAGCGCCCAGGCCAATGTCCTGCAC
>JAQIDF010000533.1 GCA_027858145.1 Prolixibacteraceae bacterium
ATGGAATTACATTAAGTGAAGCCAATGATATAATTTGGGAACATAAATTAAATACCTTACCTATTATTGATGAAAATCAAAATTTAAAATATTTCGTGTTTCGTAAAGACTATGACAACCATATAGAATATCCGAATGAGCTTCTAGATTCGCAGAAAAGATTAATTGTTGGTGCAGGAATTAATAGCAGAGACTATGAGGAAAGAGTTCCAGCATTAGTAGAAGCTGGTGTTGATGTTTTATGCATCGACTCATCAGATGGATTCTCAGAGTGGCAAAAAGAAACCATTCATTTTATAAAGAACAAATACGACAGTAATGTTTTAGTTGGTGCAGGTAATGTTGTGGATAAAGATGGTTTTCTTTATTTGGCAAAAGCAGGTGCCGACTTTGTAAAAGTTGGTGTTGGGGGAGGTTCAATTTGTATCACAAGAGAACAAAAAGGAATAGGAAGAGGACAAGCAACAGCTCTTATTGACGTTGCAAAAGCCAGAGATGAATATTTCAAAGAAACCGGAGAGTATATTCCAATCTGTTCAGATGGAGGCATTGTACAAGACTATCATATGACACTTGCACTAGCAATGGGGGCTGATTTTTTAATGATGGGGAGATATTTTGCCCGTTTCGACGAAAGCCCGACAAGAAAATTATTTGTAGGTGGAAATTATGTAAAAGAATACTGGGGAGAGGGTTCTAACAGAGCAAGAAATTGGCAACGATACGATTTGGGAGGAACCAATAATTTGAAATTTGAAGAAGGAGTTGATAGTTATGTTCCATATGCAGGTAAACTCAAAGATAATTTACACCAAACGATTGGGAAAACTAAATCAACGATGTGCAGTTGTGGTGTATCCTCAATTAAAGAATTGCAATCCGATGTTAAACTGACTTTAGTGTCATCCACAAGTATTATTGAGGGCGGAGCTCACGATGTAATTGTAAAAGATTCTAATAATTAATAAGGAAGAGCCAGCACCTAGTTGAAAACGGCTGACAGGATTGTAGCCCTGCCGGTGCGTACTTCGACAATGCTCAGTGACCTCCTCTCACTATTTATCCCTGAAATTGGCACAAAAAAAATCCCGCCAAAAAGCGGGACAAAATTATAAATAAAAGTAAATTATAAACTATGCAAGTTTAACATTCACTGCATTTAATCCTTTTTTTCCTTCTTCTAAATCAAAAGTCACTTCATCATCTTCGTCGATATTATCTATTAAACCTGATGAATGTACAAAATACTCTTTTGATGAATCGTTGTCTTTAATAAATCCGAAACCTTTGGCTTCATTGAAAAATTTTACTGTTCCTTTGTCCATGATGTTAAATATATTAATTGGGCGCAATTTACACTAAATTATTGAGGAAAAACTATTTATAAACATTTAATTATGTATGCAGAGAGCGTAGCTGGTACTTATTTCGTTTATAAAACCTCATAAGCATACATGTTTGCCTCAGTATTCACGCTTGTAAATATCAGATATTCAGAGTTTATAGTTCTTCTTCGACTTTAAATAAGCTCGGTCAGTGATCTGATATTTCAAATCAACGGGTGTCTTTGTTTTTTACAGGATCGAAAATCCTGTATGCAAGTAACTTTATACGGTCATTTACAAGAAACCAAATCAATGCATATCCCCATACGAAACCTGCCCAACCCCAGCCCAGTGGAGTCATAAACACCCCATAAACAGCTATAAATGTCGCTATTATTTGCGTTCCAAGTACTGCTGCCCATAAAATCTTTGCCGGGCGTACAGACCAAAACGGGCCGCGTGTACGCGTAAGGAAGATTGTTAGATGCCCTGCTACTGATAGCTTTAAATACATTAAGGTTTGGATATGTTCCCGGTCGAGGTGAAAAACTTTCTCGCCCAGATAAAACAAACCAAAAGCGGAGACAACACCAATCACGCCGAGAACTGTCGAGACACCAAGCACCATGTGCATGTTCCAGGCCTCGGGCTTATTCTTGTACTGAACATTATCGTATGCAATAGAAAGAATGGCGCCGTCGTTAAGCAAAGCCAACATCACAATCATGACTGCCGTGACCGGATAAAAGTTAAATACCAGTATCGACACAGTCATGAACAACAATACCCGCAGGGTTTCGGCAATCCGGTAAATGGCATAGCTGTTCATCCGTTGGAAAATGCGGCGGCTCTCCTTGATTGCATCAATAATTACAGATAATCCAGAAGTAGTCAGTACGATTGCAGCAGCTGCCCGTGCGACATCAGTGGCTTCCGAAACGGCAATTCCACAGTCGGCTTTCTTCAGCGCAGGGGCATCGTTCACCCCATCGCCGGTCATGCCAACAATATGGCCACCTTTCTGCAACACATCCACAATGTGATACTTATGTTCGGGAAATACTTGCGCGAAACCATCGGCATTCTCGATGGACTCAGTCACCTCATTCGTTTCTTTTTTCTTTGAATCGCCCAAACTGCTTGCATTAAGTATGTTTGCACCCATATTTAGCTTTTGGGCTGTTTCACTGGCAATGGCCAAGGCATCGCCTGTTAGCATTTTGATCCTAACTCCCATTTTAAAAGCGGTTGCAATGGTGGTTTTTGCATCTTCGCGTGGCGGATCGAACAGTGGCAATACGCCAATAAACTGCCATTTACCATCGCTCTCAGCACGTGCTACGCCCAGTGATCGAAAGCCTCGCGCAGCAAAATCATTGACTGCTTTATCAACATCTGCCTTCACTTTTCCGGCATTTGCAGCTAATTTCAGAACCACCTGAGGTGCACCTTTTGTCACTTTAAATTCTTTTCCGTCGTTTCCCTTGATGGTTGCCTCAGTGCGTTTATGCACCGGATCGAAAGGCAGGAAATGAATCACCTTATACTCCTTTAACGAATCTTTATCTTCCAAACCACCAAGAACGGCGAGGTCTATCGTGTCGTTATTTTCGTCACGCGATGCCAACGCGCCATTGAGGATGACTTGCTCAGCAGGAATATTATTCACGCTAAATGGATCACCCAGTGTTAACTCATTCTGTGTCAGGGTTCCGGTTTTGTCTGCACATAGTATATCCACGCCAGCCAATTCCTCGATGGCCACCAACTTGCTAACAATCGCCTTTTTCTTTACCAGAAGGCGCGCTCCAACAGCCATCGTTATCGACAACACAGTTGGCATGGCCACCGGAATTGCAGCTACTGTGAGTACCAATGCAAACTGTAAAGTAGTAAGGATTTTGTCACCGCGAATTAACGCGACAGTGATGATTACCGCGACCAATGCGACAGCCAGAATGATGAGGTAGTTTCCTATTTTCAGTACGGCCTTTTGAAAATGGCTGATGCTGCCCACCTCTTGCACCAGTTGAGCGGTTTTACCAAAGTATGTATTTGAACCCGTGGCATAAACCAGTGCTTCAATTTCACCACGCCGAATAATTGAACCTGAAAAAACGGCTTCTCCTGATTTGCGCTCAGCAGGTAATGATTCGCCCGTTAATGCCGATTGATCCACTTCAACCGGATCGCCTTCCAGTAAACGTGCATCGGCTGGCACAATGTCGCCCAGTCGAAGGCGAATGATATCACCGGGCACCAAATCACGCACCTTAGGATTCATCCATTTCCCATCACGTTTGACAAGTGTTTTAACAGCCAGCTTGGCTTTCAGAGCGGCAATGGCATTTCCGGCCTCGCGTTCTTCCCAGAAGCCGATTGTAGCATTGGCCAGAAGCAGAGCGAGAATAATACCAAAGTCGGGCCAATGACGGGCAACAGCCGACAAGATGACGGCTGCTTCGATCATCCACGGAATAGGTCCCCAAAAATAAGTGAGGAATTTCAGAAACATGTTGGTCTTCTTTTCCTCAATTTCATTGGGGCCGTATTGGGTTAATCGTTTCTTTGCTTCTTCGCTGGTAAGGCCATTGGGCGATGAACCCAGTTTTTTCTGAAGTTCGTCCATTGGCATGGATTTGAGTGCATCCTTTCCGTTTGACATCTCATTGGCCTTCGATTCCAGGGGCTTTGAAGTCTTCTTATTTGGTTTCATTATTCGTATTTTCTTTACGTTTACGTTTTCTTTTTCTTTCCCTGTCTGGATTTCAGACGATTTCAACTTACCGCTTCTTCCCTTCATTTTAGCTTTATGAATTTTAAAAAACTAAGTTAAGCTTCATAAAAGGAAATGTTTTACAGAATTTTTAAAAGAAATTGCATTATTCACACATTTTACCGGCAAAAGCTTTTGGGGTATTATGGCTAATCCATGCCGGACTGGAAGCTGGAAACACGCCTTTGATGCGTGAATGGCAATTCAAAAAGGGAAAAGTTTCTCATAAAACAGGTTTTCTTCTACTTACCCTGGTTTTGTATGCGACAGTTTCGTTTTAATAGTAACCGGGTTTTAATTCTCATTTCAGATCAGCTCAATGCTATTTATTTTCTGATTTGTACCTGAATTTTTCGAATTAACGGAACAGAGAACCTATTGGGAGTGATGCGCGAAACCAAAACAAGAAACTTATTGATCAGCCCGGGAACTGATTTTGTGTATCCGGATAGCATGTCATTATAACCATAAAGTGCCACTTTTACAGGATCTGCTGGTGATAGAAAACCTGCTCTACTCAGTTTTTCCTTAGAATTTTTTGCTGTTGTTTTTTGAAAATTCGTTTTGGTTTGTCCCGGACAAAGAACCGTTACCGTGACTCCGGTTCCTTTTACTTCATTTGCCAGCGCTTCTGAAAAGGACAGGATATAGGCTTTTGTAGCATAATATACAGCCATCAATGGTCCAGGCTGAAAAGCAGCTACCGAGCATACATTTAATATTTTTCCACTTTTCATTTTAATCATGTCTTTCAATATAAGTTTGGTCAGGTGAGTCATCGTTAGAATGTGCATGTAAATCATCGATTCTTCCAGTTCCCATGCTGTTTCAGAAAAAAAGCCGTACAAGCCGAACCCCGCGTTATTAATAAGTACATCAATATTTCTGTCCTTTATTTGTTCGTAGATTAAATCAATACATCCGGGCTGTTTCAAATCGCAAATTATTGGATAAACCTTTACCTGATAAGTGTCTTGTATTTTTTGTTTAACGGCCATTAATTTTGGCTCATCAACGTCGACTAAAACTAAATCGAAAGAATCCTGGGCGAGCAAGTTCGAAAACTCAAACCCAAGACCGGAAGCAGCTCCGGTTACTAAACCTGTTTTCATTATATTCTTACTTATTTTAGAAACTGTGATTTGTAAACTGTTTGTTACCTTACTATTGTATCGGGTTACATCCGAAAAATAACCGTCAGATAAAGAAATGTCCGTCGAGCGTCAAGGACACAGTATAAACTCTTTTACTATTTTGAGCTTATCGGATGTTCTAATATGTATCTGGTCAAAAGCGAATTCAGCGATTCAGAATAGGTTTTTAGTTGATTATGTGTTATTTCTAATTTTTTTTCATCAGAAATTGTTCCTGGCATTTCCTCTAGAAATGGAGCGAGCTCAGGATAATAATCTCTGATTGTCATTGTCATTCTAAGGATTTCTGAATTCAAAACCTTCTCTGCCTCCTGACAATTAATTTTATTATTTTCCATAATTGTATGATTTTTTTTAACATCCAATTGTACTAGTTTATTTCTTTGTTTTGTACTGAACGAATCCGAACTTTAAGAGACTGTTTGGAATTTATCCATTTATTCTATTTTGCGTCTTTTTCACTCATACCGCCGCAAAATTTCCTTAAATAGCTATGGCTATTCGTGTCAATTTTGCCTTGTCTGAGCAAAAAATACATCAAAATATTTCTAAAAAACAAAATCAAAACAGTCTCTAAGTTTAATTGTCGGCTGCCAGATAGAACAAAGTTATGACCTGCTATTTTATTCTGCATTACAAAATTTTCGAAAAAAATTACATCATTTACACATTTTTGAATGATCCATAGGGTGTACTGTACCTTTTTATCAGGCATGGAGCATGTTCACCTTGGGTAAAGACTTTCTTCAAATTGAGCAAGGTCAGTCCTATTTATTCATTTTTTTTAAGATATAAGGTCTTCCTAATAATGCCAAAAGTATCAGGGCCAATATGATAATTAATGGTATTGGTTTTTGTTGGAATTGCTCATAAGACGAAAGTAAAATTGCTATAAAACAAGCCACAGCACCTATAAGAGATACCATCCTGTATTTTACTTTTTGCTGATAGCTAATTAAATTAACGATGGCGAAAGTGATTAAGAAAATCAGGCTTGCTGCATCAACTAATGTACTCAACGAACCAATAGTTGCTAAAATGGCTGCCAGCCCGGCCATAATAATGATGGCATAATACGGTATATTCGCTTCATTTTCCTTTACAAAAAGATGGGGTAAATCTTTCTTTTTTGCAACTGTTTCCATTAATCTGCCAGTTGAAAATAGTGTCGCATTAATGGCTGAACCAGTCGAAAAAGCGGCTGCAATGGTCACCAAAATCAATCCGGTTATTCCCAACGCTTTTTGCCCTGCGATCGATAGGGCAACTTCTTTTTGCTGAATTAATGTTTCAGCCCCAACCAACATGGTAGACCCCAACGCAACTAAAATATAAATACAAATAACCGCAATAACTGCTGATATGGTAGCTCTGGGCAATGTCTTTGTTGGATTTTTAATATCTTCATAATCGTATGACAATAACTGAAATCCCTCATAAGCCATAAATATGGTCGCGGCTCCAAAAATTGCAGAGTCCCAGCTTTTATCTGCAATTCCAGCCGTCAGTTGTTTCGGACTCCATTGAATTATTCCGAATATTGATAGTCCTAATAAAATAAATAGTTTACCCCAAACTGTGATTATTTCTACTCTGGATGAATCGCCTACACCCCTCAAATTTACTAAAGCCAACGCAGCGATGATGGTGAATGAAAGAACCCGTGGGAACCAACTTCCAAAATTAAAAACGTGAGCAACATAATGTCCGAATGTAAACGCATATACTGAAATAGTTAAAATGTATCCAATAATTAGTACCCATGATAAACTCCCTGCAATACCCTGATGATTGATTTCATTGAGAAACGTAAAAGCACCACCACTTTTTTGGTATTTAACAGATAATTGGCTGTAACTATATGCTGAAATAAGAGCTATAAGTCCTGCTATTACAAAACTTAACCAGGCCCATTGCCCGGCTATGCTAATAATTACTCCTAAAACTGAAAAAATTCCCCCACCTACCATGCCTCCCACGGCCATTGACCATGTGGCATTGAAACTCATTTTTTTGTTTTCTTTGGTCATCTCTATTTTTATTTTCCTTTTATCACGCGCAACGTTCCACCAATATACAAAATTAACTCGCCCCCTTGAGGGCTTGAGCAATTTTGGCCGGAGCGAAGCGGAGACATATATTAGCCGTTATATGGTAAATAATCTACATTCTCTCCCAATGTATATGTAGCTATTTTACAGATTTGAATAGAACGTCCATAAGATTCGGCCTGTGCCAATAATAATTTTCCAATTCCATTTTTATGTAAATCTGGATGAACAGCAAGCCATCCAATATTCAAATGCCCTTCTGCTACAAAAAGTGTTATAAAATCAAGAATTTTATCTGCTTTTTCAGCGACAAATGTTTTTTGGTGTTTCAAATCGATTGGGATTGATCTTTCAAGTGCATCATTATCAAACCAATCTGGTAATTGTTTAGCAATACTCAACGTTTGTTGAAGATCTTTATCTTGATATTCTCTTATTATTGGTTTTAACAAATTTTCTCCATTTGAAATATCACTGTCACGTTAGAACTGTCAGTTACCCGACAGCTCCCACACAGATCGTGAGTGTGCGGAACTAACGCACTGGCCTGATCGCAATACTACGTATTACTGCTCGGCCATGCATTCCCGACTCCTCAAAACTACTCGCTTGTGCTTAATAAGTCAAGACCACTTTTCGTCCTGTTTTTGTTACTATTACCCGCAGCGAGGTTTGCATCTAGTCTCCGATCCTGCATATCCGGTATATGTTTCCTTTGCCCCCTAATTGTTTACCATACTAAATGACTATTGTTTCTGAGGAGCAAGAAGCTCCATAAATTAATACATTTTGTTCTTTTTAATATGTAATCAAAACGAAATTGACAACTTATATGAACTATCATTAGATGATTTATTAACTATAGAATATCTTAAAAACTATGAAAGAAATCCTTCGCTCCCAATGGAACTACATGCTCTGCGAAAAAGACGAAAAACTAGTATTTTCGGTAATTTGTGGCAGTGTTGCTATTTTCGAAATAAATATTTTCCTCAATGAAGATGAACTTAAAAAGTATAATGAAAGAGGGGAAGAATTTTTGAACGAATTAGCAGAACATGTTAGAAATAATCTAAAATCATATAATGACAGATATATAGATTTTAATTAATCACCGTACTACGCCATGGATATCAGGTTAAATTATTTCCCCTTCAAACAAATATAAGCCTTTGTGTTCGATATCTCTTCAACTTTATGCATTATTTGAAAACCAGATTTTTCCAGCATTGTTTCCAAAATCCAATCCCATGTACTATATTCTTCTTTCACATGAATTAATGATTCTTCCATCATGTGTTTTCCTGCTTTTTCCTCCATAATTTTTAACCAATTTGATATATATTCTTGATGTTGTTCTACTGGAAATGAGAATACAACATCAAAAAGGAAAAATCGTCCACCTGGTTTTAATAATTCATTAATTCTTTTAAGTGCAATCAATTTCCAGAAATCTGGTAAATGATGTAACACAACATTTGATATTACAACATCAACTGCTTCAGATGAATGTTCGTATGACAACATGCCACCTTTTACAGGGAATATATTATTAATATTATTTTTTGATATTTTATTCTTACATAATTCAATCATTTTTGAAGAAATATCAACAGCAAATATTGTTTTACAATGTTCAGCTATATTTATCGCTAATTCACCACTACCACAACCAAAGTCAATGACAGTATCTTCTTTATTGATATTTACAGCTTGAATTATTTTCATTGCTTCATTCTGATAATTTCTGAATTTTTTATGTTGATTATCATACTCATCAACTACTTCTTGACTTGAATAATTTATCCCTGAATGAGCAGATTCATCATAATACCATTTGGGGATTGATTTCATCCTAAAACCTCCTTTTCGAATAAATGGCCAGTCTTTTTTATTAAATATAATTATCGTAGTCACGTTCAGGCACAGCTGACGTTGCATGCTCGACCATGGGCTATTGGCACGTTTACTGCTACACCGTGTTGTAGAACTATTAATTCTAACATTAAAGAAATTATTCTGATTAGATCATACAAATCAAGCAGAAAACATGATAAAATGCAATATACCGGAGGCCAA
>JAQIDF010000402.1 GCA_027858145.1 Prolixibacteraceae bacterium
TGTGTATAATTCATAAGGGTTTCAGAGGTTTTCGAGCAGCATCACCCGCATCAATTTTGGGTGGTAACTTGATAGGTTTGAAGCCCGCAATCCCTTACGAAATCATACACTAACCGTTATGGGCAAGTTTAAGAAAGACCGCAAGATATATAAGTTTATGATAAATAAAGCGTTGCTTATAATAATTATCCTTACTTCACTAAACGGATTAAGTCAGGAGAATAGCTCACTTTTCATTGAGAATTCCCTTAATGGTCTCTATGATGGTTATAGAGAAATTCATTCAGATAACAGTATTGCAAAATATAATAATATTGATTTCTCCCATTTATGGCTTCAGACTGAGAATAAACTAATATTCGGATTTATTGGAAAAAATTATCAAAGACTTCAAATCAAATTTATTTCAATCATAAAAGACTCCTCTGACAATCAAAACTACAGAGTATTTGGGAAAAGTAAAGTAAATCAAAATGTATGTGATTTTCAGGGTACAATTAGAATTACAGAAATACATTTAGTTGACCACTCAGAATTTCCAGACAATAAATGTGGTATGATTGTTTACGACTTTGAATTTTTTGAAAACCCACAGCAATCACATGTTGGTGTATTTAAAGGTAAAGGTGTTTCATATTGGTATCAAGATTCTAAAAATCAAATTAAATATGATGACCTCTTAAAAGGTGCTGATGGTTTTCGGAATAATCAGTTCGTAGGAATTTGGATAGAGTATGGAACATCAAATTCAAAAATCTGCAACTGGGGTGATTATAGAATCCCAATGTCTGGTGAGTTAGGTCAAGGAGCGGGTGAGTTTATACCAAATAAAAAATATAAAGATTATGGTTGGGAGAACTTTCTTGATGCCTACTTTTATGGAGATAAAGAAAAAAGAGAAAAAGCACAAAAGATTGAAAATCAAACATGGTGGAAGTAAAAACCAGCCCATAACAATGTGTAAATTTAAAAGCGGGCTCAGTGGTATGCCAGCAGCGGTTTTCCGCTCATTCTCTCGTTCGTATGCGGACAGAGAACCACACGCAAATCCGCTTCAAAACTTACACTAACGTTAGCATTCAGTGGAAAAAAACTCAGCAACAGCATGAAACAGCAACAAAAACAGACAAATAAAAATGAATATTAACAATTAAAAAAGAAGGATAAAAATGAGACACAAAAAGTTAAAATTAAGTGCCGTAATTTTGTTAGGTCTTGGACTGACAGGATTACAAGCACAGACGATATATGTAAAAGAAAGTAGCAGCACACAAACCGCATATACTTTGAGTAATATACAAAAAATGAGTTTTTCATCAGGAAATCTCACAGTAACCAAAACCGACAATAGTAGCAATGTATATGCATTGAACGATTTGCGGTATCTGAATTTTTCAGATGTTTTAACAGACTTACAGGAAGACTTATCAGTTCAAAACCAAATATTAAAAATTTATCCTAACCCTATTGGTGATATACTGAACATTGATTTAACAGGAATGCCTGCAACAGAAGGAACACTGAGCATACTCAACTTTGAAGGCAAAACCATGTTAAGCCGTCAAGTAAATAATGAAAGCATACTTTCATTAAACATTAGTAGTTTGCCGACAGGTATTTACTTATGCCAATATGCAAACACAACAGGAATTAAAACAGTAAAAATTATTAAACAATAAACAAGGAGGACAAAATTATGAAAACAATAAATACCATAAAAAAAGTATCATTAGCAACACTTTTAACTTTCTTCTTATCATTTTCGTCTGTCTTTGCCCAAAACGACATGATGTATATAATGAAAAGTGGTTCAGTAGTAGGTCAGTACAATGTAAATACAGAGGTTGACAGCGTAATATTCTATAAGCCAACAATCGATGAAACAACAAATGGAACATTTACCGATACACGTGATGGAAACGAATACAATTGGGTAAAAATAGGCGACCAGGTATGGATGGCAGAAAACTTAAAGTATTTGCCAAGCGTAGTCAGACCCGGTACAGCTTCGCTAACAACTCCTTATTATTATGTTTACGGTTACAATGGTACAAATGTAACAGATGCCAAAGCAATAGCCAATTACACTACCTATGGCGTATTATATAACTGGACAGCTGCCATGAATGGCGAAACGAGTAGCACAGTCAACCCTAGCGGGGTGCAAGGTGTATGCCCAACAGGCTGGCATTTGCCAAGCGATGCCGAGTGGACAGAATTGACCGACTATTTAGGCGTAAGTATAGCTGGTGACAAACTAAAAGAAACCGGGACAACACATTGGACAAGTCTTAATACTGGTGCAACCAACGAAACCGGCTTTACAGCCCTTCCGGGTGGCCGCCGTGACGATGATGGTACGTTCGTCAGTATTGGCGACGGCGGTATCTGGTGGAGTGCTACTGAGAGCGGTACCTATTACGCCTGGTACCGGTCCGTGAGCTACAGAGGTAGCAGTGTAACCAGAAACCGCTACAGTAAGGAGTTGGGCTATTCTGTCCGTTGTGTAAGGGATTAGAATTTATTTGATTCATTTGACTATTTGATTTATTTGTTTATTTCCGCGAAGCGGTCGAATTTTTTTTCACCCCGTTAGATATGAGTTATTTTTACGTATATGTTTTAAAGAGCGAAAAAGACGGCAATAATTACGTTGGCTTCACAGGTGATTTAAGGAAAAGATTAATTGAACATGAAAAAGGCTTGGTTAAATCAACAGCAAATCGTCGACCACTCAAGCTTATTTATTTTGAGGGGTGCTTAAGTCAATATGATGCAACTAAAAGAGAAAAATATCTAAAAACATCTTGGGGAAAGAGATATATTAAAAGCAGGCTGATTAATTATCTAACGGGGTAAAAATGGCACAGTATAACGAACTTCCTGTTTATAAAGCAACTTATGATTTGCTTTTAGCGATATTCCAATTTACAAAAGAATTTAGCAAGGAATATAAATATACGGTAGGCGAGAGTTTGAAGAAAGAAACGATAGAACTGCTTACATTGATATATCGTGCCAATACTAGGCATCAAAAAGCTGATGTGCTTCAAATAGCACGAGAGCAAATAGAGATAATTCGTTTGCTTATACGTGTAATGAAAGACATGAAGCAAATAAGCCTTGAAAAATTTGTGAAAATAAATCAGGAAGTCGAGAATGTTTCAAAACAACTAAGCGGATGGCAAAAAAGTCAAAAATAAAAGTTTTCCGCCAGAGTTTGGCAAGCCATGGTTTGCTGGAGCGAGCAATTTTAAATCCGGTAGCCCGCTGGCATTGTAAATACCTGCAATACCCAAAACAGGTTTTTGTTAGCTATAAAAGATTGTATTGCCTGCAAATGGTGGTGCAACAAATTAAGTGGTTACTTTTACAGCCCTTCCGGGTGGCAACCGTAACAATAATGGAACATTCAACAATATTGGCAACAACGGTAACTGGTGGAGTGCTACTGAGAACAATACCAATAACGCCTGGAACCGGAACATGAACTACAATAATAGCAATGTAAACAGAAACAACAACAATAAGGAGTTGGGCTTTTCTGTCCGTTGTGTAAGGGATTTGAAGGAAAACACAGCCACGGGGATTATTTCCCTGTGGCTTTTATAAAAAAACAAAGAATGGAGCAACTCAATTTGTTTTCAGAAATAGACAGGGATAAAATTACGCTCGATTTGTTTCAGGCTTATTTTGATGCGCGTAAAAACAAGCGGAATACCATCAATGCCCTTGCTTTTGAAAAACATCTGGAAGCAAATTTATTTGCTTTAGCCAGTGAGATTATTGAACGCAAATACACACCAAAACCAAGTATTTGCTTTATTGTTGATAAACCTGTAAAACGTGAGATTTTTGCAGCCGATTTTCGCGACAGGGTAATACACCATTTCATTTACAATTACATTTCGCCCATTTTTGAGAAATCATTTATTAACGATAGTTATAGCTGTAGAAAAGGCAAAGGAACGCATTACGGCATAAAACGTATTGACCATTTTATACGCTCGTGTTCGCAAAACTATTCAAAAGACTGTTACATTCTAAAGCTCGACATCAAAGGTTATTTTATGGCAATGAACAAGACTTTGTTGTTTGACAAAGTCAAGAATGAATTAATCCGTAATAAAAACAAAGTCGATTTTGATTTGGAACTTGTGCTTTATCTTATT
Organism: Prolixibacteraceae bacterium; assembly: GCA_027858145.1. GTDB lineage: Bacteria > Bacteroidota > Bacteroidia > Bacteroidales > Prolixibacteraceae > Roseimarinus. Next base: position 4,173 of record JAQIDF010000402.1, read on the forward strand.
GAAAAAACCATATTCAATGACCCAAAAGTAAATTGCATAATCAAAGGCAAAAAAGAAGATTGGAGCGGTTTGCCAAAAACAAAGAGTTTATTTCATGCACAGCATAATTGTGGTTTACCGATAGGCAATTTAACCTCTCAATTGTTTGGCAATATTTACATGAACGGATTTGACCATTGGGTTAAACAAGAATTAGGAATAAAACATTATGGGAGGTATGTTGATGATTTTGTATTGATACACGAAAGTAAATACTATTTGCAATCAATAATACCAAAACTTTCAGACTATTTATTTTCTACTTTAAAACTGACATTGCACCCCGATAAAATTTATTTACAGCATTATAGCAAAGGTGTTAAATACCTTGGCGCAGTAATCAAGCTACATAAAACATACATAGCCAACCGCACCAAAGGAAACTTTTACAATGCCATAGAAAAGCAAAACCAAATAGCCCGAGACCACAAACCGACAAAAGAAGAACAACAAGCCTTCCAAAGCAGTATGAACTCGTATTTAGGCATAATGAAACATTACAAAAGCTACAAACTAAGAAAACAAATGATTTTGAAGAACCTGAGTGCTTGGTGGTGGAATCATGTTTACCCCGTTGGATATGAGAAGTTTGTTATGAAGCGAAAAGTTGTAAAAAAGCTTTATCCTACGGGCGGAATTTATCGGGCGGAATATGTAAATTTGAAATGAAAGAAAAATAGCATGACAAACCACCGAAATGCTAACACGCAATATAGCAAAAAGCGGTGAAGTGCTTAATTGGAGCGGCTTTACCTCGTTTAAACTTCATATCGGTTTGATAGTGAATCGCCCGCAATCCGCTTCATGCCATATTGCCATCCGTTA
>JAQIDF010000038.1 GCA_027858145.1 Prolixibacteraceae bacterium
TAAACATCAAACTCGACTATCGTACATAGGTTATCATTGAGTAGGTGGGCTATTCAGGTAGCCCATCTTTTTTCTATCATTTTATTAATATTGTAAAAAACAAACCACGTGAAATCTACAATCAAAATATTATTAGTCGTTATTGCTATTGTTTTACTTACAGGTAATGCAACAAAAGCAACCGAGTGGAGCAAAATAGTTGACCTCGAAGGATTCTGGCGCTTTTCTGTTGGCGACAATACCGAATGGGCCAATTCTGATTTTGATGATTCTGAATGGGACTACATCCGCGTTCCGGCCAGTTGGGATGATTTTTACCCCGGATACAACGGTTATGGATGGTATCGAAAATCGTTTGAAGTACGTAGCATGCCACCTCACGACAACCTGGCTTTCATTTTAGGAAATATTGATGATGTTGACGAAGTTTTTGTAAACGGAAAGAAAATTGGACAAACAGGTACTTTTCCACCTCTCAATGAAACCGCTTATAATATTAACCGGCTCTATTATGTTGATAGTGAAATTTTACAAGAAGGTGAGAATGTAATTGCCGTACGGGTTTACGACGAGGGCAAAGAAGGTGGCATGGTTGGCCATTATGACATCGGATTGTTTTATGATAATGATAAGTCTTTGCTCGATTTAGACCTCAGCGGAGAATGGAAATTCTCCATTTACCGAGAAAGCGGTTTGTACGATTATGATTTTGATGATTCGGAATGGGATGAAATAACTGTTCCCGGCAATTGGGAAAATCAGGGATATGCAGATTTTGACGGTTTTGCATGGTATCGCAAAAAGTTCACTGTTTCAAACAAGTTAACTAACGATAACCTGTTTCTCGTACTGGGGAAAATTGACGATATAGATAAAGTGTACTTAAACGGAAAGCTGATTGGTCGTACTGAATACCTCGATGAATACAGCGGTTTCAGAAAGTACGGATTTTGGCAACTGTATCGCGTTTATGAACTTCCGCCTGATATTTTAAAAAGAAATAATATTTTAGTGGTTGAAGTTAAAGACGAACAATTGCAAGGTGGAATATATGAAGGGCCCATCGGGTTAATGAACGCACAAAATGCCCGAATTGTAGAACAGCGCAATAAAGATTTGTTTTATGAAACACCCGTTGAACGTGTTATTAAGTTTTTGTTCGATTTTTAAGTGATGAAAAGTTAAAAGGGGGGAGAAATGAAGAGATTATTATACATATTGACATTTGTAATGGTTTTTGGGATAAGTTTTCAATCATTTGGAAACGGTTACTATTATGAATTATCATTGGAAGGATACTGGAAGTTCTCAATTGGGGATAACCAGGAATGGTCGAAGCGATTGTTCAACGATGATAACTGGTCTGAGATAAAAGTTCCTGCACGTTGGGAAGACGAAGGTTACAGGGGGTATGATGGTTTTGCCTGGTACCGGAAACACGTAAGGATTCCATCGGTATTTAAAAACCGTAATGTTTATTTAGAACTGGGTTATGTCGATGATGTTGACGAGGTTTATTTTAACGGTGAAAAAATCGGTCAAACCGGTACGTTTCCGCCTATTTACGAAACCGCATATAATTCTTTCAGGAAGTATTTAATTCCGTATTATCTTCTCAATATTACAGGTGAAAATACTATTGCCGTACGAACGTACGATGCTCAATTAGAGGGTGGTATTATTCGTGGTAAAGTGCGACTTGTAGCCGGCGATATTGCAGTTGTTCCTGAAATAAGTTTAAACGGTTACTGGAACTTCGAATTGGGGCGTACAGCGGGTGAAAGTCATCGCATAATAGTTCCCGGTGAATGGGAAAATCAGGGCTTTTTTAACTACGACGGTTATGCTGTTTATTCCAAAACAGTGAATATTCCTGAAGAGTTGGCCAATAAAAAACTTATTTTCCTTGCCGGACGTATTGATGACGACGACCGTTTATACATTAACGGACAGTTAATTGCACAGACCGGGAGTTATGAAGGTGGAGCCAACAATGAAATGTACACTGAGTTCAGAAATTATTTTATTCCTAAAAATGTAGTTAAACCCGGTGAAAATATGGTTGAAATCAGAGTTTACGACCGCATGGGCGAAGGTGGTATCCTTGAAGGGAATGTTGGCTTTATTACCCAGAAAAAATTTATTGAATACTGGAAGATGAAACGAAAAAACTAATTTCCAACTCAGAAATACTGTCGCTTCGCGGCAGTAATGCACTCTTCGTATGGATTGTACTTGATATCCGATATCCTTCAGCTGAAGCAGACGGCAATTCATATCCTGCCTGTTAAGTTGCAGAGTATAAGTATTCATCATCGAAGCTTTGATTGTTGAAATATAGAAATACAGCAACATGTACTCTTCATATGAATTGTCTTTGGCTTCAGCCAGCAAAATTTCATCTATGTCTTTATCAGTTTCATGCTTTTAAAACCTTGATAGAAAGCAAAAATTTCCAAATAAGCATATTGGGAACATCGAAGTCTTCATATGAATTGCCGTTGGCTTCAGCCAACGGAATAAGATTTGCAAGACAAAAACCCGGTGCAATCACCCCGCAGTTTAAAAAACACCAACTTTCCATGCACCGGAATTATAGGGCGATGAAAAAGAAATTTCAAATTGCATTTTGCTTCTGTATGACTTCGATATGATATGCAACTTTTTTATTACCCTTGGGATTAGGGGCTTTTCACTTCCAGCTCCGAAGGAGATAAATCATTGTATGTTAATAGCTATTTGTTGCCAACAACACCAAAGTGCAGGCATTCTCAAATTCTATATTGTTCTCCGATAGTATTTTCTGAAATTCAGGGTTTTCAGTACCGGGGTTGAATATGACCCGCTTCGGATTCAGCGATAAAATATAGTCGTAATATTCAACCTGAAACCTGGGTGACAGGTATAGTGTTACGGTATCAAGGTTGTCAATTTCAATTTTCTTTGAATTGATGGTTTTATCAAACAATATATCTTCTCTTCGGCCAATCATTTCAATAGGGTGGCCATGATCTAAGAGCTTTTGAGCTGCCTTATATGAATATCTCTCAGGTTTAATGCTTGCGCCGAGTATTAGTGTTTTCTTCATATAATTTTGTTCCTATTTGTATTCGTTCCAGCTTTTTATCGATAAATCTTCGATGTTGTATTTGCAAAATGCATAAATAAAAGCACTGGCAACACGGGCATTGGTAATAAGCGGAATATTAAAATCAATGGCATTTCTCCTGATACGGTAACCATTGCTCAACTCACGGCGCGTGTGGTCTTTGGGAATGTTAATCACCAAATCGATTTTCTTTTCTTTGATATAATCAATGCTATTCGGTTTTTTATCATCTTCATCGGGCCAGTGCAGCGTTGTGCAATCAATGTTATTGTCCCTGAAAAAGCGTGCCGTACCCTCGGTTCCGAAAAGCTTAAAACCTTTTTCGACCAACATGCCTGCTGATTTCAGTAATTCAACTTTTGAACGTGTTGGCCCCGATGAAATCAATACATTCTTTTTAGGAATATTATAGCCAACCGATAACATTGATTTTAGCATCGCCTCGTAGTAATTATCGCCAATACAAGCTACTTCTCCGGTTGAGCTCATGTCAACACCAAGTACCGGGTCTGCATTCAACAAGCGGTGGAATGAAAACTGCGGTGCCTTAACGCCAACGTGGTCAAGCTCAAACAGCGACTTGTCAGGCTTTTCGTAAGGTGCACCCAGCATTACCTTGGTAGCCAGTTCAATTAAATTGAGATTCATAACCTTTGATACAAACGGGAAGCTTCTCGATGAACGCAGGTTGCACTCAATTACTTTAATATCGTTGTCTTTTGCAAGCAACTGCATGTTGAACGGTCCTGAAATTTCAAGTCCTTTTGCTACCTCACGTGCGATGCGTTTAACCCTTCTGATGGTTTCGATATATAGCTTTTGCGGGGGAAATACCATGGTGGCATCGCCCGAGTGTACACCGGCAAATTCAACATGTTCTGAAATAGCATAGGCGATAACTTCACCCTTATCGGCCACGGCATCAATTTCAATTTCTTTTGCCTGTTCTATAAATTCAGTTACAACTACGGGATGTTCTTTCGATACATCCGCAGCCAGTTTCAGGAAGTTTTCAAGCTGGTCGTGGTTCGAAACCACGTTCATTGCTGCTCCCGATAGCACGTAAGAAGGGCGTATCAGCACAGGGAAGCCAACTTCATCAATGAATTTTTCAATGTCTTCAAAAGTAGTCAGCTCATTCCAGCGTGGTTGGTCAACACCAATATTGTCAAGCAAAGTTGAAAACTTCTGACGGTCTTCAGCGTTATCAATTTTCTCAGCCGTAGTACCTAAAATTGGCACATTCTGACTATTAAGTTTAATAGACAGTGAGTTTGGAATTTGGCCGCCAGTTGAAACAATGGTTCCCATTGGTTTTTCCAAATCAACAATGTCCATTACGCGCTCGAACGACAATTCATCAAAGTACAGGCGGTCACAGTTGTCGTAATCGGTACTTACTGTTTCCGGGTTGTAGTTAATCATTATCGAACGATAGCCTTCCTTGCGTACTGTGTTGATGGCGTTCACACCACACCAGTCAAACTCAACCGACGAGCCAATGCGGTATGCACCCGAGCCAAGTACAATAACCGCTTTGTTATCATGTTGAAATTCAATATCGTTTTCGCATGCATTGTAAGTAACATACAAATAATTAGTAAGGGCAGGGTATTCGCCTGCAAGCGTGTCAATTTGCTTTATGAATGGTGTTATTCCTTTTTCTTTACGATAATTTCGAACTTTGAGAACCCCGTCCTGCATATCTTTACCTGTCGGATTAATTACCAAACGTGCAACCTGGAAATCTGAAAACCCGAATTTCTTGGACTGAAGCAAAGTTTCATCAGGGATGTCGGTTAATTTATCAAAGACCTCCAGTTCATTCCGTAAAGTGTATATATTTTCAAGTTTGTGTAAAAACCAACGGTCAATTTTGGTTTTCTGGTAAATATCTTCAACAGTAAAACCACGATGAAAAGCTTCAGCAATGGCAAATATTCGGCGGTCGGTGGGGTGTATTAGTTCTTCTTCAATGGCATCGATGGTAATTTCTTCATTATTGCCAACAAAGCCATGCATCCCGAGGCCAATCATACGAAGCCCTTTTTGAATAGCTTCTTCAAAGTTGCGTCCAATCGACATTATTTCACCAACCGATTTCATAGAGCTGCCCAGTTGTTTCGAAACACCACTGAACTTGCTTAAATCCCAACGTGGAATTTTACATACAACATAGTCGAGTGCCGGCTCAAAACATGCCGTGGTTACTTTAGTTACGGTGTTTTGAAGCTCGTGTAAGCCGTAGCCCATGCCCAGTTTAGCTGCTACAAATGCCAGCGGGTATCCGGTTGCTTTTGATGCAAGTGCCGATGAACGGCTCAGACGGGCATTTACTTCAATTACACGATAATCTTCACTGAAAGGGTCGAGGGCGAACTGAACGTTACATTCACCCACAACGCCTATGCGGCGGATAATCCGAATGGATAGTTCGCGTAATTTATGATATTCTTTGTTGGTTAAGGTTTGCGATGGGGCAACAACAATACTTTCACCGGTGTGAATACCCAGCGGGTCGAAGTTTTCCATGTTACACACGGTGATGCAGTTGTCGTACTGGTCGCGTACCACTTCGTATTCTACTTCTTTCCATCCTTTGATTGATTCCTCAATCAGAATTTGTTTTGAGTATGAAAAGGCATTATCAGCTCTTGTCTCAAGCTCTTCCATGTTGTCACAAAAGCCTGAGCCCATTCCGCCAAGCGTATAAGCTGCACGAATAATAATAGGAAACCCTACTTTTTCAACCGCAGCTTTTGCCTCTGCCATGTTCGAACATGCAATGCTATTAGGCGTTTTAACATCAATACTTTTCAGAATATTAGAGAAAATGTCGCGGTCTTCGGTGTCAATAATTGATTGCACCGGGGTACCCACCACTTCAAGGTTATATTTTTCGAGAATGCCATTTTCGTAAAGCTCAACGCCACAATTCAATGCAGTTTGTCCGCCAAAAGCCAGCAATATACCCTGTGGCTTCTCCTTTTTGATAACCTGTTCAACAAAATAGGCCGTAACCGGAAGAAAATATATTTTGTCGGCAATTTCTTCCGAAGTCTGAATTGTTGCAATGTTCGGATTAATCAGAATGGTTTCAACACCTTCTTCTTTAAGTGCTTTTAATGCCTGTGACCCCGAGTAATCAAACTCGCCGGCTTCTCCGATTTTAAGAGCGCCTGAACCCAGAACAATTGCTTTTTTTATGTGTGATTTAAATTGTACCATTTTATAACGATGCTTTCTTTATGCCTTAAATATTTAATTGCTGTTTATTTTTTGCTCTTTCTGATGCTCTCGATAAAATCATCAAATAAGAATTCAGTATCAACCGGGCCGCTGGCAGCCTCGGGGTGGAACTGTGTAGAGAAAAAGGGCTTTGTTTTGTGCCTTATTCCCTCGTTCGATTTATCGTTCACATTAACAAACAATGGTTCCCATTCATCTGACAGGGTCTCATTATCGATTGCATATCCATGATTTTGAGAAGTGATAAAACAACGATTCGTTCCCTTAAGTAACACCGGTTGGTTATGACTGCGGTGGCCATATTTCATTTTATAAGTTTGTGCTCCTGAGGCACGGGCCAGTAACTGGTTGCCCAGGCATATCCCCATAATGGGCTTGCTGTCATCAAGTGCTTTGCTCAAATTGTTAACCGTTTGGTCACACATGGCAGGGTCGCCCGGGCCATTTGAAATGAAAAGCCCGTCGTACTCTTCATTAGAATAATCGTAATCCCACGGAACTCTTTTTACCGTAGCGCCACGGTTCACCAGACAACGGATGATGTTGTTTTTTGTTCCACAATCAATCAGCAAAACTTTGTGCTCGCCGTTACTATATGTATGCGGTTCGTCAATGCTGGCCCTGGCAACAAGGTTCTCAAGGTTCGGGTCGTAAAAATCAACCGGTTCATCTTCGAATTCAATCTTCCCCAGCATAGACCCTTTTTCGCGAAGCATTTTGGTTAATGCACGTGTGTCGATGTCAAATAATCCGGGAACATCATTCTCTTTAAGCCATTGTCCCAGGCTTTTTCCAGCATTCCAATGACTGTATTCAACCGAATAGTCAGAAACAATGAATGCTGATGCATGAATTTTATCCGATTCAAAATAATCATGCACACCATCAGTCTCCGAATCATTTGGTACGCCATAGTTTCCAATCATTGGAAAAGTAGAGACTAAAATCTGACCGATGTACGATGGGTCGGTCAAACTCTCAGGATACCCTACCATAGCCGTATAGAATACAACTTCTCCGGCTATCGACTTCTCACTGCCAAACGATTTGCCGATGAATTCGGTACCGTCTTCCAGAATTAATTTTGCTTTCTTCAAGGTTGATAACATTTAATACATTTATATAAAAAAAATGCGCCTTGCTGCTTATGACAGCCAAACGCATTTTATTTTAATTCTTATATTTTGATGAATAATAACCACTTCTTATTTTAAATCAAAAGTTAAACTGTGACAAAAATAATAAACTTTCTTGAAAAATAACTTGTTTTGTATAAATAAATGAATAAGTTTGCATCGTAAATGAATATTTATTCACTTTTGAATGAAGGCACGTTTAGAAAGACAAGTTGCAATACGCAGGATAGTTACTGAAAATAAAGTAACAGGACAGGAGCAATTGCTTATGTTATTAAAACATGAAGGATTTGAGATGACGCAGGCAACTTTGTCGAGAGATTTGAAAGCATTGAAAATAGCGAAAAGTCCCGACCCACAGGGTAAATATGTTTATGTATTACCGGGTGGGGCATCAGGTATGGATAAATCAACGCAGTCGGGCGCTAACTTTTTGGCCGACGGTTTTTTGTCCATCGATTTTTCGTTAAATATTGTAGTAATTAAAACTAAACCGGCTTATGCCAGTAGTATTGCTGCAATTATTGACTCGGCAAATTCGTACGAATTTTTAGGTACAATTGCCGGCGATGATACCATTTTTATGGTGTTGAGAGAAGGGGTTGAACGCACCGATGTTTTTTCTTTTTTAGAAAAAGTGATGCCTAACTTAAAAGGACGTTTGATTTAGTAAGGGGAGTAAAATGGAGAAAAAGCATAATATAACAGTTGATGTTGCCGGGAGTGAGCATGTTAAGTATGTTTCCGAGATCAACAATACCATACAAAGTGCTTCTGAAGAACGGGGTACTGGTATTGCAAGGCGAACTGACGATTATATTACATCGAAGATGAATGAAGGTAAAGCTGTGATTGCCCTCGATGGCGATATTTTTGCCGGATTTTGTTATATTGAATCGTGGAGCCACAATAAATTTGTTGCCAATTCAGGATTAATTGTTGCAAAACAATATCGTGGCATAGGGCTTGCTAAGCAAATTAAACAAAAGGCCTTTGAGTTGTCGAGGAAGAAATTCCCGGAAGCTAAAATATTTGGACTTACAACCGGTCTGGCGGTAATGAAAATAAATTCGGAACTTGGTTACAAACCGGTAACATTTTCTGAATTGACCGACGACCAGGCGTTTTGGAAGGGGTGCCAGAGTTGTGTGAATTACGATATACTGATGCGTACTCAACGTTCAAAATGTTTATGTACGGCTATGTTGTACAACCCTAAATGGGAGGAAAAACCAAATAGTCAGCAAAAGACAGAAGGAAAAATAATTTCTTTCAAAAAATGGCTTAAAAGGAAAAATTCAAAAGAAGATGATAATTTTTCGCTTAAGTCTAAGTTAAAAAGAGTAATGAGTGTTAATGCTATAAGTTCTTTATTTAGAAATAATAACGAAACTTATGCAGAAACAATAACAGTTAGAAATAAACAATAAAATTATGATATAAAATGGTGTCGCTGTTTCTCTTTTACCACAAGTGGTAAACGCAATTTCATAAATCTCACATGTGTTGTTTTACGAATAAAGTCGTGTAATTGGTTAATATAAAGTAGTAGGGCAATATTTTTTATTAGTATTTTGGGTTAGTAAAGTTTATGAAGCGGCATCATTTTTTTTCTTCAGAATTTCCTGCAAATCAATATTTAAGAATCGTATTATGGAAAACAAAAAAGTTGTTTTAGCTTTTAGCGGCGGCTTAGATACGTCGTTCTGTGCAATGTACCTTGCTAAAGAAAAGAATCTTGAGATTTACACAGCTATTGCCAATACCGGTGGTTTTTCGGATGAAGAACTTGCCGAAATTGAAAAAAGAGCCTATAAACTGGGGGCAAAAAAGCATGTAACACTGGATGTAACAAACGAATATTACGAAAAAAGTATACGCTATATGGTGTATGGAAATGTGCTGCGTAATAATACTTATCCGATTTCTGTTAGTTCGGAGCGCATTTTTCAGGCCATTGCAATTATTCAGTATGCCAAGGAAATTGATGCTAAATATGTAGCCCATGGGAGTACCGGTGCAGGGAACGACCAGGTGCGCTTCGACCTTACGTTTGATGTGTTGGCTCCTGAGATTGAAATTCTTACACCTACACGCGATATGGAGCTTACCCGTGAATATGAAATTAATTATTTGAAAGAAGGCGGATTTGAAGCTGATTTCACTAAAATGGAATATTCAATTAATGCAGGCCTTTGGGGAACAAGTGTTGGTGGCAAAGAAACCTTAAAATCGGAACTTACCTTGCCTGAAGAAGCATACCCTAGCCAGTTGACTGAAAAAGAAGAAAAAGAGTTGAAAATTGGCTTCGATAAAGGTGAAATCGTTTCGGTTGACGGAAAAAAATATGATAACAAAATTGAGGCCATAAGGGCAGTTGAAGCAATTGGTTCAAAGTATGCCATTGGCCGCGATATGCACATTGGCGATACAATTATAGGTATTAAAGGCCGTGTTGGTTTTGAAGCTGCCGCTCCGATGCTGATTATTAAAGCACATCAAATGCTCGAAAAACATACACTCACCAAGTGGCAACAATACTGGAAAGAGCAATTGGGCAACTGGTACGGAATGTTCCTGCACGAATCGCTGTATCTTGATCCGGTTATGCGTGACATTGAGAAGTTTCTTGAAAATACGCAGAACACCGTGTCAGGGGATGTAACAATTAAACTCCGTCCGTACAGCTTCCAGATGGTAGGTATTGAAAGTCCTAACGATTTGATGAAAGCTGAGTTTGGAGAGTATGGAGAAATGAATAAAGCCTGGACATCTGACGATGTGAAAGGATTCACAAAAATC
>JAQIDF010000407.1 GCA_027858145.1 Prolixibacteraceae bacterium
CCCGATGAAGGTTTTGAACCTTATGTAACTTTCAATACCGTCGATTCATTAACAATTGTTACGGCCCGTAACCTGAATGCTTTTGCACTGGATAATGCCGACCTTGATATGACAACTCCGGGAACAGCAACCAGTACTGAAATTGGCTTGGTTAACGTAGAGGGTGTTACAAACTGGGAATGGAAATGGTCTGACAATGTTAACGGCCCATGGAACTCATTTGACCCTGCTGCAACCGACGTTACCTCATTTGCACCTTCATTTAACGAAGCCGGTGACTATTACGTAGTTGCTGTAACTTCAGGAGATGTACAAACAACTAACATCAAACAAATTAAGGTAGTTGACCTGTCTGTTACACCTGCCGATTCTCAAATTGTGGCACAAGATGAAACAGCTGAAACATTAACGGTTAACATTCCTGAAGAAGTTACTTTATCAGGTGGTATGTGGTTAGTTGAAGACGAAACCGGATATTTGGAAGAAACCGGTATTGCCGATGCTTCATACACACCATCATTATTTACACCCGGAACTTTCAATATCTACTACTATGCTGAAGTACAAGATGCTGAAGGTAACCCCTACACGCTTTACAGTAACAAAGTTGTTATTGAATATGGTAGCACAGGTGTAAATCAAATGGATATTGCTGATCTTGAAGTGTTCCCGAACCCAACATCCGGAACATTCCACTTCAATGCAAACTTCGAAAGTAACTATACCGTTGAAATCTTCAACATTGCAGGTAGCCTTGTTTATAAAAACAAATTTACCGACAATGGAATGAAGTCAATAACATTCAACAAAAAAGGCGTTTACATGGTAAAAGTTCAGGCTGATGAACAAATACAAATGAGCCGTCTTATTGTTAAATAAAAGCTCATATCAATCAGGGGTTGATCATCAAATGATGATTTTCAACCCTTGATTTAACCATTAATGTATTTCAAGTCATATAAAAGGGCATCTGTTTTAAAAATGCCCTTTTATATACTTTAATAAAACATAATCAATGATATTCAAGCGTTTACATATACTCACCATTTTTCTTTTCATTCTTTCGATATTATTATCGGTAAACACCTTAATGGGGCAACGCAAAATGGAAAACCTCGACCGGGGTTTGGTTGCCGTTAAAGTTGATAACGGTGTATTTATAAGCTGGCGCATACCGGGTACCGAATGGTATGATGCAACTTATAATATTTACCGCGACGGTGAAAAACTCAACTCCACACCACTCGAAGTTTCAAACTTTTCAGACCCACAGGGAACGCTGAATTCAAGTTATACAGTTACAGCTGTTGTAAACAACACCGAACAGGCACATTGCACCCCCGCCACCCCATTATCAGAACAATACAAAGAAATTAAACTAAAAACCCGCAACACCTCAATATACGAAATTAACGATGCCACTACGGCCGATCTAGATGGCGACGGGCAATACGAAATTATTGTTAAGCGTATTGCTAAAGGCTGGAACGAAGATAATACCAACTATTCATATTTTGAAGCTTACAAACAAGACGGAACTTTCCTTTGGGAAATTAACGTTGGTCCAAATATACTTCCCGATGTTGAAATCAATATTGCAGCTTTCGACTTCGATGAAGACGGAAAAGCTGAAGTGTTTATGCGCACTTCGGAAGGAACAATTTTTGGCGATGGCACACAAATTGGCGATACTGATAACGACGGACGCACCAATTACCGCTATTCAGTTGGCACAACAGCCAATATGCAGTACATGCAGGAAGGGCCTGAGTTTCTATCGCTAATTGATGGTGAAACCGGGGGTGAGCTCGACCGCGTCGATTTTATTCCCCGTCACAGTTCGGGCTGGTGGCGTCCAGATGCCCCTGATAAAGCATACGGACACCGTGCCAGTAAATACTTTTTTGGTGCACCATACCTCGATGGTAAAAAACCCAGCCTGTTTATTGGCCGTGGTATATACACTCGTACCGTTATGCGCACTTACGATATTGTTAACAAGAAACTACAACTCCGCTGGGAGTGGAGTGCAATAGATATGGGCGATCCCTATTACGGACAGGGAAATCATAACTACACCATTGCCGATGTTGACATGGATGGCCGTGATGAAATTGTATGGGGTTCAATGGCTGTTGACGATGATGGTACCGGCCTCTACTCTACCGAACTGGGACATGGCGATGCCATGCACGTTGGCGACCTCGACCCGTTCAGAAAAGGAATGGAAGCATTCCGTTGCCTGGAAGAGTCCCCCCATCACGGAACAGTATTTCATGACGCCGCAACTGGCGAAATTCTTTTACACCACACGATAAATAAAGATTGTGGACGGTGTTGTGCAGCCAATATTTCCGACGATATACAAGGAGCCGCTTTGTGGGGAGGTGGTAAGTTATTTTCTGCATCAACACACAAACAGGAAGGAACAGGGTCGTTGGCTGAAAACTTTAGAATATACTGGGACGGCGATTTGCTTGAAGAACTTCTCGATCACGTAAACTTCACTACCGGAAAAGGTTATGGCACGGGAGCTATAATGAAGCACGGACAAGGAACAATATTCACGGCCAACGGTGCCATTTCAAACAACTATACCAAAGGCACCCCATCGCTACAAGCCGATTTGTTTGGCGACTGGCGCGAAGAGGTTGTATGGCGAAATGAGACCAATACTGCTATTCGCATTTATACCACGGTTGATCCTACAACATACCGAAATTATACACTTATGCACGACCATCAATACCGGCAGGCTGTATGTTGGCAAATGTGTGGTTACAACCAACCACCGCATGTCAGTTACTTCCTGGGTGAAAATGAGGGCTTTACTACTCCGCCACCTCCGGTCATTACAAACAAACGCCTGGTATATTCGGGAACAGGAAACTGGGATAAAGAATCATCAACATGGAAAAGTAATAAAACCGACACGGTATATGCCGATGGCAGTCATGTATTATTTGACATTTCAGCCGGCGATAATGTCTCAGTTGATTTAACCGAGGTCGTAGAACCGAAAAACCTAACCGTTAATTCGGTTGGTAATTACACATTTAAGGCCTCCGGGGGGAAACTCAGTGGCAACATGAACTTAATTAAACAAGGTGCCGGTATACTTAATTTAAACGGCGAACATGATTTTACAGGAAAAACCGAAATATGGAATGGTAAAGTTCATTTTAACGGCTCTCTAAAGAACAGTAAGGTAAGTTTAATGCATTTTGCTGAGCTTTTCGCCAATGGTGAAATACACAACAGCGTAACAATGCGCTACGGGTCTGTACTCGAAACGGGACTTGCAGACTCAACCGGGACATTGGCCTTAAACAACGGACTGACAATGGAAGAAAAGGCCAATATTGTATTCGACCTGCATTCTCCTGCCAGCGCTTTGAACGATTCACTCTTAATCAATGGTTCATTTTCATTCGACAATAATGTAGTGTTTACAATCAACCCACACTTCAGCGAAGAAAACAACCAGCTCGAAGCCGGCGAATATTTACTTGTAAAAACCAGTAACGAAATTACAGGCAATATCGAAAAAATCGTTATTGAAGGTATAACCGGAACGCCTGCTAAACTAAAATCTGAAAACGGGAATATAATCCTCGAAATAAAAGAAGTACGTCAGGCCTCTGCAATTGAGTGGAACGGCGATATAAGCAACACCTGGGATTTTGCATTAACCAAAAATTTCCGGAATAATGATACTGCCGATATTTTTGTAGACCAGGATCAGGTTACCTTTAACGACAATGCAACGAGTAAAACCGTAGAAATAAATTCAACAGTAACCCCTTCATTTATTACTGTTAATGCCAGTGACGATTACACTTTCGAAGGACAGGGGAAAATATCAGGCAATGCCACTTTAACCAAATCGGGTACAGGTACCTTAACCATCAACAACACCAACGATTTTACCGGGAAAGTAGAAATCAACGAAGGTACGGTACAAGTTGACAAAATGCCAACATCACAATCAGCAGCAGCTTTAGGCACTGCAAACTCAGATCCTTCGATGTTCGAACTTAATGGTGGCACCCTGCATGTTGTTGCTGAAAGCAAGTCAGACAGGGCAATGCTAATTGGCGACAATGGAGGAGTTGTCCGGATTGATTCAGAAGTCCAATGGAATGCTGAAATTTCAGGGAATACACTTATAAAAACGGGGGCCGGAAATCTAATCTTCAATGGCAACAACAGTCATTCAAAAACAATACTGAAACAAGGTACCATTACCATGCTGATTGATGAAACCAACCCCGGAAATACAGTTACTCTCGAAGGTGGAACACTACAGTGCAACGATAACAGCTACTCCTACAGTACTATCAGTTGGAACATTGATGTTCCCGAAGGGAAAGAGGCTGCTATCAACCTCGATGGTCGTGCTTACTACACCGGAACATTAACCGGCAGCGGCACATTAAATGTAAATATCCCTTTTGTACGTTCCGACCTGAATGGCGACATGACCGAATATGACGGAACAATAAACTTCAATGCATCAGCCAGCAGTGCCGATTTGCGCATCAATAACAGCAATGGCCTGCCCAATGCAATGGTTATTATAAACGCTGGTTTAAATACCTACAACGATAAAGGTTCATCGATGATACTGGGTGCATTGGCCGGCAACGGTACACTTACGGGCAACGAAAATTATGAGGTAGGTTCAAAAAATACCGACTCGGAGTTTAATGGTAAAATCACAGCCGGAAGCCTTACAAAAACCGGAACCGGAACTTTTACCCTGACAAATAACAATACTTATACCGGAACAACAACCATTAAAAACGGAACGCTGGAAGTGAGCAACCAAACAGGAAGTGCCACAGGCAGTGGTGACGTATCGGTAACAAGCAGTGCTTACCTGAGTGGCGAAGGAATTATAGGTGGAAACGTTACGGTTGGATTTTTGGGGAAACTGACACCCGGAACTGAGAGCACAGGCCGCTATCTGACCATCAACAAATCACTTACACTTCAGAAAGGTTCAACCCTAGAAGTTAAGGCCAACCCTATTTTCGATTATATCGACCATATTGTGGTTGCAGGTGAAATTGAAATATCGGGTAACCTCGACATTAGCAACTCAACAGAAAGGGAATTTGCCAAGGGTGATGAATTTAAACTTTTTGACTGCCCTTCAATTACCGGAACATTTGAAAATATTTTTCCGAACATCCCCGGAGATGAACTTGAATGGGATGTTTCAGAGCTTGAATCAAAAGGACTGATCAAGGTTGCTGAAGCAACTTCGGTTGCCAAACTGGGTAATGAAAACACAAACCTCTACCCCAACCCGGTAAACAACACCCTTTTTATTGACTTTGAAAAGACAGTTAACACACAACTCAAAATTACAAACGTTGCCGGTAAAACTTGTTACAACAAGAGCATTAAAAATAAGGCTCAACATCAAATTGATCTATCCGATTTTGATAACGGAGTATATCTGATTGAAATAACAAGTAACAACGCAACACAATATTTTAAAATATTAAAACAATAAAGTTTTAACTAAGGAGATGACCCAATGAAGCGAATTGTATTATTAACAATATTTATAGCATTAACCACAACAATATTTGCCCAAAAACAGGTTGAACGAATTGACCGCGGAGCTATAGCTATCCCTGATGATGACGGTTTTCGTATTTCATGGCGATTGCTGGGTAACGAGCCTTATTCAACAGGGTTTAATATTTATCGCAATAACATAAAAATCAATGAAGAACCCATTACCGGGGCCACATCTTTTTTCGATACAAATGGTACAATAAACAGCAGCTATATTGTTAAAGCAGTTATTAACGGCACCGAACAGGAATATACAAAAGCAGCACGCCTGATTAGCGACAAAGAGGGTAATAACGCTGCGTATTTTGACATTCCCATCAACCAACCGGCAAAAGGACCACATGATGGATACTACACGCCAAATGATGCCAGTACCGGCGACTTAAACGGCGATGGTGAATACGACATTGTACTGAAATGGGATCCCAACAATTCGAAAGACAACTCGCAAAGCGGAACAACCGATAACGTATTCCTCGATGGGTATACCCTCGATGGCGAACACCTGTGGAGAATTGACCTTGGCCCCAACATCAGGGCCGGTGCCCATTACACACAGTTTTTAGTTTACGATTTTGATGGAAACGGCAAAGCCGAGATTATGTGTAAAACAGCCCCGGGAACAAAAGACGGCAGGGGTCTCTACATAAGTAAAGGTCCGGCTGCAACTGCCGACCACAGCAAAATATACCGAAACCCGTGGGGGTACATTCTTTCGGGTCCTGAGTACCTTACCGTGTTCGACGGTGAAACAGGACAAGAACTGGCTACAGATAATTACTGGCCGGCCAGGGGCAGTGTTAAATCGTGGGGTGATGACTATGGTAACCGGCTTGATAGATATAATGCAGCCGTAGCTTATGTCGATGGCAAAAGACCATCGGCCGTCTTTCAACGTGGTTATTACACACGACTCACCATGGCTGCATGGAATTGGCGTAATGGTGAGCTGACCCGTGATTGGACTTTTGACTCAAACACCACCGGGAACGGCTCATATTACGGTCAGGGCAACCATTCGTTACACGTTATTGATGCCGATGGCGACGGGCGGCAGGATCTGGTTACCGGCGCATCTGTTATTTCAGGAACAGGCGAAGGCATCCATACCACGGGAATGGGACACGGAGATGCCTGTCATGTTACCTACATGGAAAAAGACGATCCACGCCCAATGATTTATATGCCTCATGAAAGTGGCAACAATGGCATATCACTTCGTTATGCCGATAATGACGAAATAATTTTCCAACACAAAAAAAGCGGTGATATAGGCCGCGGATGTACAGCCGAACTCGACCCCGAAGTTCCCGGATTTCATTTCTGGGCCTCAAGCGGACTTGGATTATATGATATTAACGGCGAATATGCCGGACAAATTCCAAACTCGATAAATTTTGTGATCTGGTGGAACGGTGACCTGACCCGTGAGCTGATGAATGGTAATACCATTGATGATTGGAGCATAAAATCCAACAGAGCGACAAGATTACTTACAGGTAGCAATACCAGCTCGAACAACGGCACAAAGTCAACTCCAACGTTACAGGCTGACCTGTTTGGCGACTGGCGCGAAGAAGTCATCCTGCGCCTCGACAACAGCAGCGCATTAAGGGTATTCACCACAACCATGCCTACCGAACACCGTTTGTACACACTGATGCACGACCCGGTTTATCGTGTGGCAGTATCATGGCAAAACAGTTCGTACAACCAACCACCCCATCCCGGTTTTTACCTGGCCTCCGATATGGATATGCCTGACCAAAAGCCGGATGTTGAGTTGCTGCAAGGGTATTATAGCGGATCAGGCGACATCATCAAAAACTTAAAAGTTTTTGATATGGTTAACGCGGCATACTGGAATGTTAAACCTCAGTTGAGTGCCGATAGTTCTGTTTATTCAAACCGAACCATACGGGCTTCACATATTCCATCGTATTTAGAAAATAAAGAATGGATAACAACACCAACCTTATCAAATGCATGGGCTGAAAACGATACAATGGCACTTTTTGAAGTTGCTTCTGATGCAATTATTTCTGTTTTCTATGCAACCGATATTACAACACCTGAGTGGTTGGCATCGTTCGATAAGAAAAATGAAACCATTACGGTTTCGAGCTTCACGACCCCGCCTAAGGATTTGGATCTTTACGAAAAAGAATTTGCGGCTGGCGATACGGTTATTTTGGGTGCAAATACCCCCGATGGAAATACCGAATACCCCATGTATTTTGTTGTTGCACGGGCTTCAAATGGCACATCAAAACCCCGCATCGAAACATCAATCAATAACTCTTTTAAGGTATATCCAAACCCTGTAAAGTCTAATGCAACCATTTTGTATAAAAACAATTCGAATCAAGAGGTTTCTTTAAAACTATATGATTTCACAGGTAAATTAACCGACATCATTAAGAATGAAACTCAAAGAGAAGGAATTAATCAAGTCTCTTTTGATGTATCAGGTTATTCATCAGGAATATACATGCTAATTCTTTCGAATGATAATGTAAGTGTTAAAAGAAAAATAATTATCAATCATGATAACTAACAAATACCATAAAACAAATAAATTGTGGCTCATAACCTGTGCCACAATTTGTTTCATCGGTAACATTAATGTTTTTGCACAAAACAGAATGATGCCGGATTATAATGGTATTGCTGATTTTTTACGATCGAACCCTGTTGAAAAATTATACCTACACACCGATCGTAATATTTATGCTGAAAATGACACAATTTGGTTTTCAGCCTATTTAGTAAATGCTCACAACCTTAATCCCGACAATGCGCCCTTACGTAATATTTATGTTGAACTAATTGATCAAGATAAAAATGTTGCAGCCCGAAATATGATAGCTGCAACTCACGGATTC
Source organism: Prolixibacteraceae bacterium (assembly GCA_027858145.1). Taxonomy (GTDB): domain Bacteria; phylum Bacteroidota; class Bacteroidia; order Bacteroidales; family Prolixibacteraceae; genus Roseimarinus. The sequence goes on from JAQIDF010000407.1 coordinate 8,478, forward strand.
AGTTTCGGAGATTTTAACATCAGTAGTTATAAAATTATTCCCGGAAAATATAACCTACGTGCCTATACCGCTTATCAAACTAATTTCTCCGAAGATTTTTTGTTTAACAAAGAAATTCTCATTACTCCGGTTTACAATCAAAAATTGAGCTACCATGCTTATTACGACAGCATAATAACGACCAATAATTCCCTTTCACAAAATGATAAAAACGAATATATCGATCTTCAATTTTTACCCGAAGGCGGAGTTCTAACAGAGAGCATTTCTAATACACTGGCTTTTAAAGCCATAAACAACAATGGTGTCGGGGTTAATATAACTGGCACAATTTACGACAACCTCGAAAATAAAATAACCAGTTTTGAAACCTCGCATTGCGGAATGGGTAAAATCAGGTTTAAGCCCGAAGCAAACAAAACCTATTATGCAAAAATCACTAACTCCCAATTTAAATATGCATTACCAAGTGCTAAAAACCTACTTTTAATGACGGTAAGCAGCAATGACAGCATTGTTAATATACGTCTGAAAACAAATACTTTAAAAACTGTCCCTAAATGGTATTACATTGTAGCAACATCTCGCGGATTGGTTTATTATTCAACTAAAATACTCGTTGACAAGCCTTATCAAATAATTATAATTCCAACTAATGAACTATCAATGGGAATTAACCAATTCACTATTCTCAACAGTGACCTCGTTCCGTTACGCGACCGTTTAGTGTTTATCGACAATGCTGAAAATATTGACATACAGCTATCAACGTTTAAAGAAACATCCCAAAAGCAAGAGAAAATAAATGTAAGCTTAAAGGTTTTATCCCCGGATAGCACTCCTGTTAAAAATACAAGCATTTCGGTAACAGTAACCGATAAAAGTTTATCACAAAACATAGAAGAATACCCACAAAACATACAAAGTTGGCTTTTACTTAATTCCGATTTAAAAGGAACAATAGAAAACCCTTCATATTATTTCGATTCGGAAAATGAAAATGTAATAGAACACCTCGATCTGGTTATGTTAACTCATGGATGGAGTTCATACAACTGGAACACGTTAGCTGATTCATTGCCTGAAAAAAACATTAAAAAGCAATATGGCATAACCTTGTCGGGGACTGCTAATCAGTTCTTTTTAAATAAAAAACTGAAAAACACTGAGATGACAATGTCGATGATGCAGGACGATATGCTTTTCTACGATACAATTAAAACCGATGGAAATGCAAATTTTTCTGTTCCCAACCTGGTTCTCCCCGATTCTACTGAAATTGTTTTTGCTTTTCCTGAAAAGAAAAACATGAAACAATATGTTAGCGTACAAACATTCATCCCGCCATATACAGTTCAGGAATTTAACAATTTCACTCTTCCTGAACCTGAACAACTTGAAAATTTTAACCTACTGGCAACTCAACGTTACGAATACGACAAAGCAATTAATCCTGAAAAATATGATATTCTTTTAGAAGAGATTGTTGTCAAAAAAGAGATTGAAGATATTGACAGAAAAGATGAACATTTACGGCCCTATCCAAAGGCTGATCGTGCAATCATCACTTCCGACAAAGACTTATCATATTCGAATATCTTGTTCTTTGTTAGCCGTAATATCCCAAGAGTTGTTTATGATGGTCAATCGCTTTATATAAAAGGGCTTGCAAGCGGAAGGGAGAAAGCTACACCGGCTTTATTACTTGATGGAATGGAGGTGGATCTTTTAACTATTGAAAACTTTCCTATTGATGTTGTTGCAAAAGTTGAAGTTGTTTACGAACCAAGCAGCCTTATTATGTGGCCTCATAACAGCAAAGCACAAAAAGGTGGCGTAATTTCAGTTTTTACAAAAAGACAAAGTGATTACGATAAACTATCTACAAGTGATCTGGCTAAAATTGTTCGTGGATATTATCAAAGTCGAAAATTTTATTCACCCAAATTCATAAATAGCAACAACCAAAAAGGCTACGACAGCCGCTCAACTCTTTTATGGATTCCAATTATTAAAACAAATGATGAAGGCATTGCCGGTTTTTCATTTTTCAATACAAAAAATTCATCGGCAATACAGATTGAAGCCGAAGGGCTTTCACCCGATGGAATGACCGGAACAGCAAAAACAGATATAAAATCAGATAAAATTCAAAAACAATAGATACCGTAATGATTAGAATATTGATGTAAAAATATAAAAACCATGATAAAAAAATTTACAACCATCGC
>JAQIDF010000077.1 GCA_027858145.1 Prolixibacteraceae bacterium
ATATCGTGTATGGTCACTTTTTTATTTATCACAGTGCAAAATTAACAAAATTGCGCAATCGATTGCCCATATTGATATTAATTTTTTATAACCTATTCACTAACTTAATCAACAGAGAATTGCAAAAAATCGTCAGTAGAATAATTATTTAGTCTTTAGTCACCAGATTCATTGGTCATTAGTAGAAAAAGAGCAGACAAGCTACTCAACCTCAACCTCATTTGTCCTATTTCAGTTCAAAATAAATCTGCACTGAATACTCAAGGTGAATCTTTTTAAATTGTATTTCAGGCTCTGCTGCTTCTTTTGCACTACCTGCCCGTGCACTCATTAAAACCTGAGCATTAACCGGACGATAATAATTTTCCATTTCCCGGATAAAAAGTGCGCGTCCTGTCTCCTGTCCTATGGCTTTAGCCAACATTCCGGCCTTTTCTTTCCCGTTCTTCACAGCATTTACCTTAACCTGATTCCTGTATTCATCAATATTAGAATGATCAACCCTGTTTATATTTAAATTCGATATACCCAACTTCTCCATTTCACGAAAAACGTTTCCGGCCAAAACAGCGGTGTTAACCTTCAATTCATAGCTTTTTGACTTTTGAATATCGGTTTTTTTCAACCAGTATTCCTCAAAATTACTAGCCATATCTTTCACTGTTAAGTCTTCCTCAACATCCACTTCAATTCCCGAAAGGGCTTTAAACATCTCGTTTTGCAATTCATTGAGCTCTGTGGGGCCTTTATAGTCAGATTCATTAATGATGATCTGAATATAAATTTCATCCGGTACAATATCCACTTCAGCTCTTCCCTGCACTTCGATATAATTTTGATCGATAAAATTTTTAGAGACTTGCGCCATTGTAATGAATGGCAATAGGAAGGGAATTAATACTGTGAGCTTTATTAAGTTTTTCATGGCATTATTGTTTATGTTAAGTCAGAAAAAACTACCAAATTGAAGCTCGTTTTTCCTCTGATAAATACATGTAATCGCCTTCGTTTACATCAAAAGCGGCATAAAATTCGGGCATGTTCCGTAAAGGACCCAGCACCCTGTAACCCCCAAGTGAGTGAACATCTTCTTTGGTTAAGCGCACAATTTCTTTATCGCGAACGTTGTTGGCCCATAAGTGTGCATAAGCAAGAAAGAAACGTTGATCGGGTGTAAAACCATCAATCGGCTCAGTTTCATCACTCGCATTTTTAAAAGCCTGGTATGATATATTCAATCCCCCTAAGTCGGCAATATTTTCACCAAGGGTCAACTCTCCGTCAGCACGAAGTGTATCTAAAACGAAGTATTCGTTAAACTGCTTTACTAACACCTGTGAACGTTCGTCGAATCGTTTGGCATCACCTTCGGTCCACCATTCATTCAGGTTTCCATCTTTGTCGTATTTTCTTCCCTGATCATCGAACCCATGGGTTATTTCATGACCAATTACCACACCAATGGCACCATAATTCACGGCATCGTCGGCGTTAAGGTAAAAGAACGGTGGTTGCAAAATGGCTGCTGGAAAAGCGATTTCGTTCATCGAAGGGCTATAATATGCATTCACCATTTGTGGCGGCATGTACCATTCATCTTTATCGACAGGTTTATTGATTTTATTCCGTCGAAATTCAGCATTAAATGCCCTTGACCGCATAATATTTTCCAGATAGTTATCAGTTTTCACTTCCAATGAAGAATAATCGCGCCATTTATCTGGATAACCAATTTTAACATTGATGGTAGCCAGTTTTTCATGAGCTTTTTCTTTCGTTTCAGCAGTCATCCACTCAAGTCCATCGATACGTAGCCCCAGCGAAATTCTAAGGTTTTTAACCAAATCCATCATTCGCTGCTTTGCTTCAGGCGGGAAATATTTTTCAACATAAAGTTGCCCGATAGCCTCGCTGAGCACACTACTGGTTGTGCCTTGTACTCTTTTCCACCGTTCGCGTTTTACCTCCTGACCTTTCATCACTTGTCCGTAGAAATAAAAGTCCTGGTCAACAAAATCGGAAGATAGATAAGAAGCCGATCGGTTTATCATGTTCCACTTCAGGTAAGCTTTCCAATCTTCAACAGGAACCTCATTCATCATTTCACTCACTTCAGTGAAAAATTCAGGCATTCCGACGTTTATTTCATCCTCGTTAGGGAATCCCATTGTGTTAAAAAACTGTTTCCAGCCAAATTCAGGCGAAAGTTCAACCAGCGATGCTAAATTCATCTTATTGTATGTACGATGAGGGTCACGGCGCTCAAGACGGCTCAACGATGATTTTGCCAATCGTGTTTCAAGTGCCATTACTATTTCAGCGTTATTTCTGGCATTTTTAGCATCTACCCCGGTTAATTCAAACATTTTAGCAATATGTCCCACATATTCATTTTGAATTTCTACTGTACGATTATCATTATTCAGATAGTAATCCCTGTCGCTCATACCCAAACCACCCTGGTATAGCTGAGAAATTACCCAGTCGCTGTTTTGTTTATCTGAAGAACCGAAATATGAAAACAACACCCCGTTTCCACTGCGGTGGTAATTAATTATCAAATTCTGAATATCTTCGACGGATGTACAATTCTCAATTTCATCAAGATACGGCATCAGTGGTTTAGCTCCTAATTTTTCGATCTTCGCCGTATCCATGCCTTCATTATAGAAATCAAATATTTTTTGTCCGATTGTTCCGGGCTCATATTGCTTTTTTGTTACTTCGTCAAATAATGTTTGCAATTGCTTTTCGGCTTTGTCACGTAATTTGTCAAACGTGCCAAACCGGCTTTTATCACCGGGTATCGGGTTGTTTTCTTTCCATCCACCATTGGCATACTGGTCAAAATCGTGTGCCGGATCAACAGAAGCATCAAGGTTTGCCGGGTCAATTGCTTTCGCACCCTTTTCAGGTTGACATGAAAACAACACCGGGAATATTAGTATACCCGTCATAATTAATAATGTTACTTTATTCATAATAAATGGGTTAATAAATAAAAAGTCGTTAATTGGTAAAGCACAAAAATAAAGATAATAATAACATTACAAAGTGATAAATATTAGGCAGAACAACTGATAAAATCAGAAGAAATCTCACATTACGGATATACTAAAAGTTAAAAAAAGCCTCTCCCGATCATCGGAAGAGGCTTTAATGCGGACCACTTTACTTTTAATCCGGCAAAATAAACACTAAACTAAACTACCATGAAAAAAACTAAAAGAAATTAAATTCTTTTCTAGTTCTAATACTATAATTAATAACCGGGGTTTTGATCATCCGGAGTTATATTCTCATTTACATTAACTTCACGCTGTGGAATAGGGAAAACTTCATTTTTACCAGATGTAAACTGAGTATCGCTAAGCTCTTGGCCGGCAATTCCCCAACGTACGACATCCCAAAAACGTTGTCCTTCAAAAGCAAGTTCCAGCCTGCGTTCTGTCACGATAGCATCGAACAATGCACTACCTGAAGCATCAACATCCTCAAGGCCTGCACGGTCGCGTACTTTATTTAACTCTGTTAATGCAGAAGCTTCAGCACCATCGCGATAATAAGCTTCAGCAGCCATTAACAATACATCGGCATAACGAATCAGTCGCCAGTTTACAGCATAATTCAGTTCCTTGATACTACCAGCAGTTTCATCGGGACGGGTAACATACTTCAGACGAACATAACCTTCATAGTCATGGAATCCGCCTTCAGGCTCATTTACACCTCCACCAGCAGCTACCAGATCCTCTTCAGAGATCAATGTTGCATCTCTTCTAATAATATCACCGGCTTCTTCAAAAGCATTAGCAACATCTTCAGTTGGAAGGTTGAATCCCCAACCGTTTGAAATTCCAATTGCAGCAACATCAAAGATACCATCACCACGAGGTCCCATAAGTTGCACGTGAATATTACTTTCAACATTACCTCCCCATGGAAAATTACTCCAGTCGTAT